>JACVRX010000029.1 GCA_014534205.1 Jiangellaceae bacterium | reverse complement strand
CCTCAACCGTGTTGTTCGGCCTGGAAAACCCGCTGTTCCCGAGGAACGCTGACGCGTCTAGGTGTGGTGTTCAGCCGGTTAGGGTCCAGTGTGAAGCGGTGTCCACGTAGCGTTTCATGTCGGCCCAGATTCGCTGTTCGAGTCTGCGGCCGGCGAGTCCGACGAGCGGGCCGACAAGCCGCAGGGGCCCGCGTGGCTGGAACTCTTCGTTGCGAGGATCGGCGAGGAAGTCGAACACCTCCTCGGCTGGCCGCTCGAACGAGGTACTTCCTTCGATCCGAGTCACGCGACCCTCCTCACCGTGGAAGGTTTCACAGCGCGCAGCAGAAGGGCCGTCGCGACGACGTACAACAGCACGATGACCGGCTCGCCCGGGTCGTAGGAGACGGCACCTGGGATGTCTGCCGCGACCTGGAACGGCATTGCCACCACGTAGCTGAGCTGATGCAGAAGACCGGCGAACAGCGCAACTGCGGCAAGCACGTAACCCCACGCGGCGCGTCGCCACAGCAGCACAGCCGCAACCACATAGAGCGGCACGAGCAGGGCCAGGTCGAGTGCCATCCCGAGGCGCACAATGGTGTCGGTCTCCACGAGCTGGCTACCACCCGGCACGTCGCCGGTGATGGCGTTGTCCACGGCGAAGTAGACCCACATGCCGCCGAGTCCGACCGCGAGCGCGCCAAGGATCCCGGCGGTGATGCGAACCCCGGTCCGGGGGTCGAAATGGTCCGCGACGTGGACGACATCGATGTCCGTGACGGTCAGCACGAGCGCGATCACGCCGATGGCGAAGACGGCCGTGTGCACGAGGAACAGGTCGTTGAACCCGGTCCCGAACAGGTAGTACCCGTAGGTGTAGACGAGGTAGGCGAGCAGGCTGGTGGTGACCAGCTGTGCCCGGATCGAGCCGCGCCGAGCGAGGCGGGAGGCGACGGCGAGACTGGGCACGACGACCACGGCGGTGACCAGGTCGTAGCCGCGGAACATCTCGGCGGTGGCGGCGGCGCCGGTGTAGATGCCGTCGATGAGTAGCCCCGCCAGCGATGCGGCCAGCGCAAGGGCCGCAACCAGCCAGGTCAACTGGGTCGCAGCACTGCCGATGCCGGCAGAAGAATGGGCCGCGGCGAGTTCCGGCTCGAAGGCCGTCGAGTTTGGCCGGGCCTTGTCCGTGGTGAGCGTCATGGCACACACTCCTTCCTACTCCCGCCACGGTAGGTTCGGGCCGGTCGGCCTCAGCAGGGCCAGAGGTCCCATCTGCGTACGCAATCCGGCATCGCGCGGCGGGCCCTTCTGGCTTGACGGACTCTCTTCGGAGCGCGTGAAGCTGGCTTTGTGAGGTAGCGCATACGGTCGCTGCGCCTCCCTGGCCCACGGCGGCAACCTCCGGAGGCGAACACATGTGCACGCAGGCTTCTCAGCTCGATTTGCCCGTCGCGACCCGGACGCAGTCACTCGACCACGGCTGGCGACGCGCGACGGTGTCCGAGTCACGTGTCCCGGGATGCCGGACCAGACGTTGCGCTGTCTGTTCGCGCGGCAAAGATCTATCAGAGCAGTATCAACAGCGCCTCAAGCCATGGTCGACATAGCGATGACCAGGGCACTTGCCGTGTCCGAGGGGGGACTTGAACCCCCACCCCCTTGCGGGGACTAGCACCTCAAGCTAGCGCGTCTGCCTATTCCGCCACCCGGACGTGCAGCACCGACGAGAGGAAGTCGCGGCGCAGCCACTGTACCAACCACCGTCTCGAAAGGACCACGTACACCACCCAGCCGGGACCTCACGAACTCGGCAAGCCTGGTGTTCTACCGGTACGTCCGATGGGTGCGGAATCCACGCGATGTGTCGATTCCGTCCGCCCGGGTAGCGTCGAGGACCTACCCGATATGGAAGGCGTCAGCGTGGCCGCACGGACTTACACCCGGGAGGGTGAGAGCAAGACCGAAAGCCTGGACCGGCACTGGCAGGAGCTCCTACAGGAGCTGCGGGTAGCCCAGGCCGGTACCCAGATCCTGTTCGCGTTCCTGCTCACGATCGCGTTCACGCAGCCGTTTCGCGAAGCCGACACCCTTACGCATCGTGTCTATGCCGTCACCCTGATCCTGGCCTCGCTTGCCACCGCGTTGCTGATCGGGCCGGTTCCGTTCCATCGCATCGTCTTCCGCCAGCGGCTACGCGACCGCATGGTGACGATCGCCGGACGCATGGCCTCCGGTGGATTGTTTCTCCTCATGCTCGCGATGGCCGGTGGTCTGTACCTGGCTCTTGACGTCGCGCTGTCCCGCATGGCCGCGGGAGTGATCGTCGTGGTGGCTTTGGTGTGGTATGTCATCTTCTGGTATGGACTGCCGTTGCTGGTCCGCCGCGAAGCAGACCACGGAGAGGACTGACAGGCTCTACGCGTGCTGTTGCACCGCACCGACGGGGACGGCTGGCTGGACTGCAGCTGCGGCCGACGACACTGGGGACGGTTGGGCGCAGCTGGGCTACTGCTCGTCAGCCTGGACGGCCGGGTTCTCTTGCAACACCGGGCGGTGTGGAGCCACGAAGGCGGCACCTGGGCAGTGCCCGGCGGAGCGCGTTCGTCGACTGAGCGCCCGGTGGACACGGCATTACGCGAGGCGGCCGAGGAAGCAGGCGTGCATCCGGGCGACGTCGAACCGGTGTTTGCGGTGGTCGATGACCACGGTTCCTGGTCGTACACGACCGTGGTGGCGCATACGGGTCGCACAGTGGAGACCCGGCCGGCCGACCCGGAAAGCGTCGAGCTGCGCTGGGTGCCTCTGGACGACGTGAGCTCCTTTCCGCTGCACCCGGCGTTCGACGCCGCCTGGCCGCAGTTGCGCGATCAGGCGATGCGCCGGCTCGCGCTGGTCGTCGACGCCGCCAACGTGGTCGGTTCCCGCCCGGACGGCTGGTGGCGCGACCGGTTGGCAGCGAATCGCCGGCTGCGTGACGCGCTGGTTGTGGCGGCCGACCGTGGCTTTCCTGCCGAAGAACTGGGCCTGCCGGCCAATTGGTGGTGGCCAGGGATCCGCCTGGTCGTCGAGGGCCAGGCACGTGAGCTGGAGCCGGTGCGGGGCGTCGAGGTTCTTCCTGCCCCCCGTGACGGCGACACGTTGATCGCGCAGACCGTCGACAACCTGGTCCGGGAACACGCGGACGATCACATCGTCGTCGTGACAGCCGACCGGCTGCTACGTGGTCGGTTGGCCCCGCGCGTCCACGTCGTCGGGCCGCGCACGCTGCTCCGGTTGCTGGAGCGCTGATCCGGCGGCCCGCACGGCATGGGGCCCGGCAGTACACCCGTCCGTGCTGGCTAGGCGGACTTGCGCTTGGCGGCAGCCTTCTTGGCGGCGGTCTTCTTCGCCGCGGTCTTCCTTCCCGCGGACTTCTTGGCCGCCGCCTTCATCTCGGTCGGTGCCTCCTCGGCGGCTTCTCCGCGCTGCTTCCTCGCCTCGGCGACGCTGCGTCGCAGTGCCTCCATCAGGTCGACGACCTTGCCCTCGTCCGCCGCCGGCTCCGGTGGCCGGGTGATCTCGGCACCTTCAACCTTGGCCTCGATCACTTGAAGCAACGCCTCGCGGTACTGGTCGACGTACTCGGCTGGCTCGAACTCCTCCGCCATCGCATCGATATACGACTCGGCCATCCGCATCTCTTGAGGGCGGACGTCGACGTCGTCGTCGAGAAACTTGAAATCCGGCTGCCGTACCTCGTCCGGCCACAGCATTGTCTGTACGACGAGCACTCCCTCGCGCGGGCGCAGCACGGCCAGCCGCTCCCGATTTCGCAGCGCTACCTTGACCACCGCGACCCGGCCAGATCTCTCCAGCGCGTCGCGGAACAGCACGTAGGGCTTCGGGTCGGCACTGGGCTCTGCGTAATACGCACGGCTGAGCGCCGTAGGGTCGACGTCCTCGAACGGGACGAATGCCTGCACTTCGACCACCCGGCTGGACGCGATGGGCAGGTCGGCCAAGTCCTCGTCGGTGAGCACCACCATGTCCCCGCCGGGCAACTCGTAGCCTTTGGCGATGTCGGCGTAGGCGACCTCGTGGCCGCCGTTGTCGCAAGTGCGCTTGTACCGGATGCGTCCGCCGTCTGCTGCGTGAACTTGGCGGAAACTGACGTCCTTCTCCTCCGTCGCGGCGACCAGCCGGACCGGGATCGACACCAGGCCGAACGAAATCGACCCCTTCCATACCGTCTGCATCAACCGCTCCTTCCGGGCACCTAGGTAACGATCATCCCTCGGTTGGGGCTTCCTGACCACTGTCGCGCTCTCGGCGTGCCTTCACGCTGACGTCGGCGTGCCCTGGCACCGTGGTTCTCACGACCGAGGAGGTGCCGGTGGCCACGCTGTGGTGTCCCGACTGCAGGGATGATCGGGAGTTCGAGGCCGTGCCGGACGGCCGAGACATCGGGTGGGCGTGCACGGGCTGTGGCGCCGCGGTACTCATGGGCGATGTCGTCCTTCCGGCAGACGACGAGCTCGCGGCGGTGGCCTGACCAATCCTTGGGGTGCGCGCCAACGCCACGCCGCTCCAGGGATTCGAAGTCAGTTTCCACATGCCAGCGGGAAACCTCGTTGTTGTCGGACACCACGGCTAGTGTAGAACACGTGTTCGGAGTGCGTCACTATGCAGCGCCGTAGCGCAGGCTTCGTGCGCGCATACAACGGCCCGGTTGGCGGGGCTGCGGCTGGATGCGGTCGCCGCTGACCCGGCGCGACGCCGACCAGCTGTCCACGCGGTGGGAGAACGCGCTGTCGATTAGGTCCTGGCGTGTTCGCCGCCGCGAGGTGGCACGGCGGGCGATGCCGGCCGACGAGCTGGATCGGCTGCGAGCGGCTGCGGCCGGGTCCGGGTTGACCGAGACATCGCTTCATGACGTGCCGACGGCCGGCGATCTGGCGGGCCTGGCGCCCGGGTGGGCAGCTGGCTGGCCTGCTCCCCCGCGCACCGGGCACTCTCTGGTGGAGGTGTCCCGGATGCTGGCCGCCGGATTGCCGGACATGCGAGCCCGCTCGGCTACACCTACCTCATCGACGCCGACCCCATCGGGCCCGTTTCCGACGGCTGGATGGCGGGCGCGCCGACGCCGATCCACCCGGCGACCCCGACCCACCCAGTCAGCGTGACCCACCACCGTTCTGGCGGTCACTGTTTCGACCCCAGCTCGTAGAACGCAACTGCCGCGGCGGCTGCGACGTTGAGAGAGTCGATCCCGGACCTCATCGCGATGGTGACGTGCACGTCCGCTTCCGCCAACCAGCGCGCGGACAATCCGGGGCCTTCGCTCCCGAACATGACGGCGAGCCGGTCCGGCCGGGGCGCGGCGGGCAGCGGGACGGCGGTGGGGTCGGGCGTCAGCGCCAGCAACATGAAACCGGCGGTCCGCACCTCGGTCAGCCCGTCGTACCAGTGCTGCATCCGGGCGTACCGAAGCGAGAACACCGCGCCCATCGACACCTTGACTGCCCGCCGGTACAGCGGGTCGGCGCAGCGCGGGCTGAGCACCACCGCGTGCATTCCGAAGGCCGCGGCGGATCGGAAGATGGTGCCAACATTGGTGTGGTCCACCAGATCCTCCAGAATCACGACCCGGCTGGCCGCGGCGAGCACCTCGCTTACTGACGGAAGTGGCCGCCGCTGCAACGATGCAAGCGCGCCTCGGTGTACGTGGAAGCCGGTGACTGCTTCCACCACTTCGCTTGTGGCCACGAAGCAGGGCACGTCACCGGTCCGAT
This sequence comes from Jiangellaceae bacterium, assembly GCA_014534205.1. Classification (GTDB taxonomy): domain Bacteria; phylum Actinomycetota; class Actinomycetes; order Jiangellales; family Jiangellaceae; genus JACVRX01. Next base: position 12,912 of record JACVRX010000029.1, on the reverse strand, counting down.
CAAGGACGTCGGCGAGCCCATCCAGCCAGCGCGGCGCGAGCAGGAACGACCGCACCGGAAACCCCGCCGCGACCGCCCGGCGTACCACCTTCTCGCCCTCCGCGAGAAACAGCCCGTGCTCAGCTTCGAACGACGTCCGCAGCTCGACGTCGCGGAGGGCGACGTAGTCCGTGAGGCGCGGGTCGCGCGGGTCGCGCACCGGCTCGAGTCTGGCCACGGCCGCATGCTCTCACCGGGACCGGTCGGTGCCGCTCAGCGCAGCAAGGCAACGGCCGCCAACCCGACGGCGACCGCGGTTGCGCGTAGCGCCATCTCCGGCAGCCGGCGAGCGATGCCGGCGCCGACGATTCCGCCGGTGGCCGTCCCGACCGCGATGAGCGCCGCTGCTTGCCAGTCGACGTCGGCGACAACCACGAACACCACGGCGGCCACGAGATTCCCCAGGCCAGCCAGCACGTTCTTGACGGCGTTGACGTGCTGCAGCGTTTCCTCCATCACCAGGCCGAGGACGGCGATCAAGATCACGCCCTGGCCGGCGCCGAAGTAGCCGGCGTAACCCCCCGTGACGAGGATCAGCAGCCAGGCCACCGGGCCGCCGTGCGGGTGCCGCGGCCGGCTGCGCAGCTGCCGGACCAGCACCGGCTGGACCAACACCAGCAGGCAGGCCAGCAGGATCAACGCCGGTACCACCGCCTCGAACGCCGACTCGGGCAGGGCCAGCAGCAGCACCGCACCGGTTATCGCGCCGAGCATGGTCGCGGTCCCGATGCGCAGCAGCCGGGACTGCTGGCCGGCGAGCTCGCGCCGATAGCCCCATGCCGCGGAGACGCTGCCGGGGATCAAGCCGACCGTGTTCGAGACATTTGCCGTCACCGGCGGCAAGCCCACGGCGAGCAGCGTCGGGAACGTCACCAGGGTGCCGGCGCCGACCACCGTGTTGATCGCCCCAGCACTGATGCCGGCGAGGATGACCGCCAGCGGTTCCCAGCCGGACACGGCTCAGCGGCCGTTGGGACGGTCGGGAACCGCGCGCCGGGTCACTCCCGTCGAGTCTGGTCGTAGCCAGGCGCTGCCGACGCCTGCTGCGCAGCCTCCAGTGCCTCACGAACCTCGGCGTTGGCCGCGGACACCGCGGCCTCCATCTCCTGTTGCGCTTCCTGAGTTGCGGACTCGACCGCAGTCACTTCCGGCCGGCCGTCGTCAGTGCCGTCGCGGCTTGGCTCCGCTCCAGCGGTGACTTCGCGCGCAGCCAGCGCAGCTTGCTCCGGCTGCTCGGCAGCGGCCACGAACTTGCCGGCGGCTGCGCCCAGACCCTGCAATGCGGCACCGATCTCGCTCGGTACGATCCAGACCTTGTTCGCGTCGCCCTTGGCGATCTGCGGCAGCATCTGCAGGTACTGGTACGACAGCAGCTTCTGGTCCGGGTTGCCGCGGTGGATAGCGTCGAACACGGCGTGGATCGCTTTCGCCTCACCGTCTGCGCGCAGGACGCGCGCCTGCTTCTCTGCTTCGGCGTTGAGGATCTGTGACTGTTTGTTGCCTTCGGCGGTGAGGATCGCCGCCTGCTTCTGGCCCTCCGCGGTGAGGATCTGCGACTGCCGCACACCCTCGGCGTTGAGGATCGCCGCGCGCTTGTCGCGGTCGGCGCGCATCTGTTTCTCCATGGAGTCCTGGATCGACGGCGGCGGGTCTATCGCCTTGAGCTCGACCCGGTTGACCCGGATACCCCACTTGCCGGTCGCCTCGTCGAGAACGCCGCGCAGCGCGTTGTTGATTTCCTCGCGGCTGGTCAGCGTGCGTTCCAGGTCCATGCCGCCGATCACGTTGCGCAGCGTGGTGACGGTGAGTTGCTCGATGCCCTGGATGTAGTTCGCGATCTCGTATGTCGCCGCCTTCGGGTCGGTGACCTGGTAGTAGATGACCGTGTCGATCGAGACCACGAGGTTGTCCTGCGTGATGACCGGCTGCGGCGGGAACGACACCACCTGCTCACGCAGGTCGATCATCGGCAGGACGCGGTCGACGAACGGCACCACGATGGTCAAGCCGGGATCCAAGGTGCGGTTGAACCGGCCGAGCCGCTCCACGATCCCGGCTCGGGCCTGCGGGATGATCCGCACCGACTTGGCCAGGGTGACCAGGACGAACACGGCGAGAAGCACGACAACGACGACTCCGACCGTCGATCCGACGTCCATAGCTCAACAACCCTTCTCGGGCGACGGGCCGCCCACTACGGCCCATCCGCCTCGTACACCAGGACGGTGGCGCCCTGTATCTCCACGACGTCGACGCTGGCGCCGACCTCGATGACCGAGTGGTCATAGCTGCGCGCGGACCAGACCTCGCCGGCCAGCTTGACCCGGCCACCATGCGCGTCCACACGCTCCACCACGGTCGCGCGCCGGCCCACCAGCGCCGCGACACCGGTCCGCGCGGCCACCGGCTGTCGCAGGTGCCGGGTCGCTACCGGCCGAACCACGCCGAGCAGCGCCGCACTGGCGGCGATCGCGACCAGCGCTTGCAGCAGGAACGGCGCACCCAGCGCTGCTGCCAGCGCACCAGAGACCGCGCCGCCGGCAAGCATCAGGAACACCAGGTCGAGCGTCGTCGTCTCGACGATCCCGAACACGAGGGCGAGACCCAGCCACAACAGCCACGTGTGGTCGCCGAGCCAGCTGGCGGCGTCGCCCATGCATCAAGCGTAGGCGATCAGCCCAGCCCTCCGGGTGCAGCCCGGGCGGCCTCTGGTACGCCCTGCGCGCTCCATCGCGTGCCGTTCTTGGCGACCCGAATCGGTAGGTCGAAGCAGGTGCTGAGCGCCTCGTCGGTGATGGCCTCGTCGATCGGTCCGGCGGCTACAGCACGTCCTGCACGCAGCAGCAGCGCATGGGTGAACCCGGCGGGGATCTCCTCCACGTGATGGGTCACCAGCACAATCGTGGGCGAGTTCTGGTCCCGGGCCAGCTCGCCCAGTGTGCTCAGCAGCGCCTCCCGCCCGCCGAGGTCGAGACCCGCGGCCGGCTCGTCCAGCAGCAGCAGCTCGGGGTCGGTCATCAGCGCCCGGGCGATCTGCACCCGCTTGCGCTCTCCCTCCGACAGCGTGCCGAACGTGCGCATGGCCAGGTGGCCGACGCCCAGCCGGTTCAGCAGCGAGGCTGCGCGATCCTCGTCGTAACCGTCGTAGTGCTCCCGGAAACGGCCGACCACCGCGTACGACGCCGTGACGACCAGGTCGCGGACGGTCTCCGAGCGCGGGATCCGGTCGGCCAGTGCCGCGCTGGTGAGGCCGATCCGCGGCCGAAGCTCGAACACGTCCACTGTGCCCAGCAGCTCGCCGAGTACGGCCGCGTATCCGCTGGTCGGGTGGATCTGAGCAGACGCCACCTGCAGCAGCGTGGTCTTCCCGGCACCGTTGGGGCCGAGCACGACCCACCGGTCGCTGTCGGCCGCGGTCCAGGTGACGTCATCGAGCAGGCGCTGGCCGGAGCGCACGACGGACACGTCGGCGAACTCCAACACCGGGCTCATCGGAGCACGACCCTACGGCAGGATGCGAGCCCGCGGGACGTCCGTATGCTGATCGACCCGAGAGGGCCGACCCAGGGAGGCCGGCGATGTCCACGGTCGCGATCCGAGCCATGCGTCCTGAGGATGCCGACGCCGTACTGACCATCTACCAGGCCGGGCTCGACAGTGGACTGGCGAGCTTTGAGGCCCACGCTTCCAGCTGGCCGGTGTTCGACGCGGCGAAGCTGTCCGCGCACCGGTTCGTCGCGACGGACGACGGCGACCGGGTGGTCGGCTGGGTGGCCGTCTCTGCGGTGTCGAGTCGCTGCGTCTACGCCGGGGTCGTCGAGCACTCGGTCTACGTTGACCCCGCCGCGCAGCGCCGCGGGGTTGGCCGGGTGCTGCTCGACGCGCTGATCAGATCGACCGAAGCCGCCGGCGTGTGGACCATCCAGGCCGGCGTATTTCCCGAGAACGTCGCCAGCCTCGCCCTGCACCACCGGGCCGGCTTCCGGACCGTCGGCATCCAGGAACGGCTCGGCCGCCATGCCGCGCAGGGCAGCCGGTGGCGCGACGTCGTGTTCCTCGAACGCCGCAGCCCGGTCGTCCAATGACGCCCGACCCGCCGGCCCGCGCCGCCGACGCAGCGACCTTGCTCGTCGCGGTAACCGGCCGCGACCGGCCGGGGCTCACTGCCCGGCTGTTCGCCGCGCTCGGCGACTATCCGGTGGACGTCCTCGACGTCGAACAGGTGACGATCCGCGGCCGGCTGGTACTGGGCATCCTGATCAGCGCCGTTCCGGACCCCCGCGGTTTGCGGCATGCGCTGCAGGAAGTGGCAGCCGAGCTCGGCTTGGAGGTCGAGGTAACCCCCGGCGGCGGCGAGCGCCGCCGCCGCGGCGGGCGGGCCCACGTCACGGTGCTCGGGCATCCGCTGCAGCCGGCGGCGATCGCCTCAGTCGCCGAGCGGATCGCCGCGACCGGCGCGAACATCGATCGCATACTCCGGCTGGCCGCCTACCCGGTCACGTCGATCGAACTCGAGGTCTCCGGCAGTGATCCCGCGCGGCTGCGCGTGGAGCTCGCCGCCGCGGCGCTAGAGCACGGCATCGACCTCGCTGTCCAGCCAGCCGGCTTGGCACGTCGCGCCAAGCGGCTGGTGGTGATGGATGTCGACTCCACGCTGCTGCAGGGAGAAGTGATCGAGCTGCTCGCCGAGCGGGCCGGCGTGCTGGGAGATGTCGCGCAGATCACCGCCGCGGCGATGCGCGGCGAGCTGGACTTTGCCGACTCGCTGCGCCGGCGGGTCCGGCTCTTGGCCGGAATGCCGGCGTCGATCCTCGACCAGGTCTGCCGGGAGGTGCCGCTGGCCGCCGGCGCCCGGACGCTGGTGCGGACGTTGCGCCGGCTGGGCTACCAGCTCGGCGTCGTCACCGGCGGGTTCACCCAGGTCACCGATCACGTGGTGAACGAGCTGGGCATCGACTACGCGGCCGCGAACACGGTGGAAATATCCAACGGCCGCCTCACCGGCGAGCTGGTCGGGCCGATCCTCGACCGGGCCGGTAAGGCGGCCGCCCTGGTGCGGTTCGCCGAGGACGCCGGCGTCCCGCTCTCCCAGACCGTCGCGGTCGGCGACGGCGCGAACGACCTCGACATGATCGCCCAGGCCGGTCTAGGCGTCGCGTTCAACGCCAAGCCGGTCGTCCGGGACGCCGCCGACGCGGCCCTGTCGGTGCCGTACCTCGACGCGCTGCTCTACTTGCTGGGCATCAGCCGCGAGGAGGTCGAGGCGGCCGACGCCGCCGACGGCCGGCCGACTCCGGCGCCGCCCGTTCGGCGGCCTTGCTGATCGACGCGACGAAAGTCAACCGCGGGGTGCTGCCGAGGCGGTCAGCCGGGCGATGCCGGGACCAGCTGATCCCCAGTCGCCGTCCACCTGGAAGACCACCACCGCGCAGGTTGGCATCTCGCCGAGGTCGGCGCCGTCCCCGGCGAGCTGGCGGGCGAGCTCCTCGATGCTGGGGTTGTGCCCGACGACCATCGCGCTGTCGACGTCGTCCGGCAGTTCGTGCACCAGGTCCAGTAGCTCGGCGGCGCTCGCGTTGTAGGCACCGTCGCTTCGCACCTGCGTCGGCGCCCGTACCAGCTCGGCTGCGATCAGTTCTGCGGTCTCGACGGCTCGGCGCGCGCTGGAGACGAGGACGAGCTGCGGTATCAATCGGTGCTCGGCCAGCCAGCGACCGAGCGCCGGCGCGTCCCGGCGGCCACGGCCTGCCAGCGGTCGGTCGTGGTCGGGTACGTCGTCGGGGCGCGCCGACTTGGCGTGCCGGACCAGGATGAGCGTTCGAGTCACTCCCGGAGCGTAGGCCCGGCCCAGCGGCACCGAAACGCTGCCAGTCCCGGCTCGGCAACCCGCTCGCAACCGAACCCGGCCGCCGAGAACGCTGCCTTGACGGCGGCCACAACCCGGCCGGACACCTCTCCGGAGGGCGGCGTGTAGCACAGGTAGAAAGGCGCGTTCGGCTCCAGGACGCCGGCTTCACCCGGGTGCAGCCCGACCACAGCTGCGAGCCGCTGGCCCTGCGGCCCCGGACACGGTCGGATTATGCGCCAACCGCGTGCACGCCGCCGTCGACGTGCACGATCTCGCCGGTCGTCTTCGGGAACCAGTCGGAGAGCAGCGCCACGACACCGCGCGCGGCCGGCTCCGGGTCGGCGAGGTCCCAGCCCAGCGGCGCCCGCTCGTTCCACACGCCTTCGAACTGGTCGAAGCCCGGGATGGAGCGCGCCGCCATCGTGCGCACCGGACCCGCGGCGATCAGGTTGACGCGGACTCCCGCCGAGCCGACGTACTTGGCCAAGTAGCGGGTGACAGATTCCAGGCCCGCTTTCGCCACCCCCATCCAGTCGTAGCCCGGCCAAGCCACCTGGGCGTCGAAGTTCAGCCCCACCACCGAGCCACCGGCCGGCATCACCGGCAGCGCCGCCATGGTCAGCGACTTGAGCGAGAACGCCGACACGTGCACGGCGGTTGCGACGTCGTCGAACGGCGTGTCCAGGAAGTTGCCGCCGAGCGCAGATTGCGGCGCGAAGGCGATCGAGTGGACCACCCCGTCCAGGGCGTCGACATGCTCGCGCACGCGGTCGGCCAGAGTCTGCAGCTGCCCGCTGTCTGTGACGTCCAACTCGAGCACCGGTGGGGGGCCGGGCAGCCGCTTGGCGACTCGCTCGACCAGGCTCAGCCGGCCGAACCCGGTGAGCACCACGCTCGCCCCTTCGTCCACGGCCAGCCGCGCGACGTGGAACGCGATCGACGCGTCGGTGAGGACGCCGGTCACCAGCACCCGCTTGCCGCGGAGGATTCCCACCTCAGTGCCCCATCCCCAGCCCGCCGTCGACCGGGATGACCGCCCCCGTGATGTATGCGGCTTCGTCGCTCGCCACCCACCGCACCACCCGGGCCACCTCGTCAGCCGAGGCGTACCGGCCCAGCGGGACGCCGGCCAGGATCTCCGAGCGACGTTCCTCAGCCAGCCCAGCCGTCATGTCCGACTCGACGAAGCCAGGGGCGACCAAGTTGGCCGTGATGCCGCGCCTGCCCAGCTCCCGGGCGATGGATCGGGCGAAGCCCACCAGCGCCGCCTTGGACGCCGCGTAGTTGGTCTGGCCCGCGGAGCCGGAGAGCCCGACGACGCTGCCGATCAGGACGATCCGCCCGCGTCGGGCCCGCAACATGCCGCGGGCCGCCTGCCGGACAACGCGAAACGCACCCGTCAGGTTGGTGTCCACAACGGCGGCGAAGTCCTCGTCGGTCATCCGCAGCAACAGACTGTCGTGGGTGACGCCGGCGTTCGCCACGAGCACTTCCACCGGCCCTTGCCGCTGCTCCACCTCGGCGAACGCCGCCTCCACGGCGGGCTGGTCGGTGACGTCGCAGCGCACACCCGCTATCCCGGCCGGCGGCTGCGCGTCCCGATGCGTGACCGTCACAGCGTCCCCACCGTCGAGGAACGCCCGGGCCACCGCGAGGCCAATGCCGCGGTTGCCTCCGGTGACGAGAACCGACCGGCCCATCGCTTCCTCGATGACTCCTGGCTGTGTCGTGCCCGCCGACGCTATCGCGTAGCTGGATGTGGCACCTCACGGCCGGTCGGGCATACCGTGAGGAGGTGAGCAGCGCCCCCCGTCGGCGCGACGAGCCAGTGCAGTCGGTCACCACGGCTCGGCCGAGCCACACTGCCGACATCGACGCCCGGCAGCGGCGCTACCTGCTCATCATGGCCGTACGCATCATCTGCATCCCGCCGGCGATCATCGTCGACGGATGGGTGCGCTGGTTCTTCATTCTCGGCGCGGTCGTGCTGCCCTACATCGCCGTCGTGGTCGCGAACGCCGCCCGACGCCAGGAGCCCGGCAACCTGGTGCCAGTCGACGTGCGGCCCCGGCCGGCGCTGCCCCGGGCGCACTCGGCGGAGTTGCGGAACACCGACTGAACGGACCCTTTCCGCGTCAAACGCTTCCGTGCCATACTCCGTGCCGCGCGCGCGCCGTATTCCCCCGTCGGTGCGCGTGCCGGCGACGCCGGGCGGCTTCCCCCGTGGCTGCCCGGCGTCGCCCCGTCGAGACGTCGGCTCAGCCGCCGATCGCTGACATCGGCCGGGCCGGTTGGAGGAAGCCGGGTTCGTCGATGCCGTGCCCGGCCTGCTTGCCCGCCATCGCCACCTGCCAGAGCCGAGCGAGTTCGCCGTCGGATGCGCCGGCCCGCAGCGGGAGACGCAGGTCCGACTCCTCCCGGGCGAACAGGCACGTGCGGATCTGCCCGTCGGCGGTGAGCCGGGTCCTGTCGCACGCCGAGCAGAACGGCCGGCTCACCGAGCCGATGACGCCGACCCGGGCCGGCCCGCCGTCGACCAGCCAGGTCTCCGCCGGGGCGCTGCCGCGCTGTGCGGCGCCCAGCGGGGTCAGCTCGAACTCGTCCTCGAGCGACTGGAGGATCTCGTCGGCGGTCACCATCTCGCTGCGGTTCCATGAGTGCTGCCCGTCCAGTGGCATCTGCTCGATGAACCGCAGCTCGTGGCCGTGCTCGATCGCCCAGCGCAGCAGCCCCGGCGCCTCGTCGTCGTTGATCCCGCGCAGCAGCACCGCGTTGATCTTGACGGGGTGCAGGCCCACGCGCGCGGCCGCCTCGATACCTTCCAGTACGTCGGTGAGCCGCCGGCGGCGGGCGATCGCCGCGAATCGGTCTGGGTGCAGCGTGTCCAGCGAGATGTTCACGCGGTCCAGGCCCGCCTCCACCAGAGCCCCCGCCAGCGTGGCCAGGCCCACCGCATTGGTGGTCAGCGACAGCTCCGGGCGGGGCCGCAGCGCCGCGCACGCTGCAACGATGCCGACCAGCCCGCGACGGAGCAGCGGCTCGCCTCCGGTGAACCGCACCTCTCGGACCCCAAGCCGTTCCACGGCGACCCCGACCAGCCGGACGACCTCGGCGTCGGTGAGCACGTCCGGCCCGGGCAGCCAGTCCAGGCCGTCGGCCGGCATGCAGTACGCGCAGCGCAGATTGCACCGGTCGGTGAGCGAGACCCGCAGGTCGGTGGCGATGCGCCCGTAGCGGTCGATGAGCACGGGACCTCCCGCCACCGTTCGGACGTCCGACGTGCTGCCAGGGTATGCCCATCCGGCAGAGCCGACCGTAGTGCGGTCTACCGTCGTGGCGTGATATCGCGCCGCTGGCTGCTGCGCATCGTCGCGGGCTTGGTGCTTGTCACGGCATTGGTGCGGCTCGGCATGTGGCAGTTGGACCGCAACGAGGAGCGCGCTGCCCGCAACGCGGCTATCGAGGCCAACGCCGCCCGCGACCCGGTACCGGTCGGTGCGATGCTGCAGGTCGATCGGCAAGCCCCCGCCGACGTGGAATGGACGCCGGTGCGCGCGACCGGCCGCTACGACGCCGATCAGCAGCTCGTGGTGCGGTTCCGGCCGCTCGACGGCCAACCCGGTCGGCACGTGCTCACGCCACTGGTCACGCAGACCGGTGCCGCACTTCTCGTCGACCGTGGGTTTGTCCCGCAGGACGCCGAGGTGCCGGCGCCACCCGACGGCGAGGTCGAGGTGGTCGCAAGAGTGCGCCTGTCCGAGGAGGGCCGTGGCAGCGGCGGGGATCCGGTCAGTGGAGAGATCCGCTACGTCGACGTCGACGAGATCGCCGCCGCGCTCCGCTACCCGGTATACGGCGCATGGGCAGAGCTAGTCACGCAACAACCACCGGCTTCGTCGTCGCTGCGGCCACCGCCGGCACCGGCCCTGGACGCCGGCCCCCACCTCGCCTATGCGGTGCAGTGGTTTCTGTTCGCGTGCATCGCCGTGGCCGGGTTCGTGTTTCTGGCGCGGGCGGAGTCCCGGTTGCGTGCCGAGCCGCGACCGGCAACCGTGACTCCCGTTCGACGCTGACCAGGGAGCCGCCGTGCCGGGACTGATCGAAGACCATGGCCTCGTTGGAGATTTGCACACGGTCGCCCTGGTCGATCGGGACGGCACGGTGGACTGGCTGTGCCTCCCGCGGTTCGACTCCGGCGCGTGCTTTGCCTCCTTGCTCGGCGACGAGCGGCACGGCTTCTGGCGGATCGCTCCGGTCGGCGCCCGCCTCGCCGACCGCCGCCGCTACCGGGGCGACACGTTGATCCTCGAGCACGAGTGGGACACCCCGCACGGCAGCGTCCGGCTCACCGACTTCATGCCGCCGAGCGGCGGCGCCCACGACCTGGTGCGGATCGTGGAAGGGCTGTCCGGGCGAGTGCAGATGCACAGCGCATTGCAGTTGCGGTTCGACTACGGCCGGTCTGTCCCGTGGGTGGCTCGCGTGGGCGACCAGGTGGTAGGCGTGTGTGGGCCGGACGCCGTTTCCCTGCGCTGCAACGTGCCGGCATACGGCCGGGACCTCACTACGCACGCGGAAGCCACCGTGTCGGCCGGTGAGCGGCTCACCTTCGTGCTGAACTGGCACCCGTCCCACCTGCCGTCGCCGCCGCCGGTGGATCCGTACCCGGCACTTGCCGAGACCCTGCGGTTCTGGACCGACTGGGCCAGCCGCTGCACGTACCGTGGGCCGTACCGGGAGGCGGTGCTGCGCTCGCTGCTCACCCTGAAGGCGCTGACCTACGAGCCGACCGGCGGCATCGTCGCCGCTCCCACGACGTCACTGCCGGAGCAGCTCGGTGGGGTCCGCAACTGGGACTACCGATACTGCTGGCTGCGCGATGCGGCCTTCACGCTCGACGCGCTGGTCCGCAGCGGCTACGTCGAGGAAGCGCACGCCTGGCGCAACTGGCTGCTGCGGGCGATCGGCGGCAACCCGGACGACCTACAGATCATGTACGGCGTCGCCGGTGAGCGGCGGCTGATGGAGTTCGATCTGCCTTGGCTTCCCGGCTACGAGAGATCACGGCCCGTCCGGGTTGGCAACGCCGCGGCCCAGCAACTGCAGATCGACGTGTACGGCGAGGTCATCGACACGCTGAGCCGGGCCCGCGGCCACGGGCTCCCGGTCGACCGGCAGTCCTGGGGCGTGCAAACGCTGCTGCTGAACAACCTGGAGCGGCGCTGGGACGACCCGGACGCAGGCATCTGGGAGATCCGCGGTCAGCGCCGCCACTTCGTGCACTCGAAGGTGCTGGCCTGGGTCGCGGCGGACCGGTTGATCCGGGCGGTCGAAGCGGAGCGCATGCCGTCGCGCGACGTCGCCAGATGGCAGGGACTGCGAGCGATGATTCACGCCGAAGTGTGCGCCAAGGGCTACGACGCGCAGCGCAACACGTTCACGCAGTCGTACGGGCTGCCGCCAGTGGACGCCGCACTGTTGCAGATCCCGATCGTCGGCTTCCTGCCGCCGGACGACCCCCGCGTGGTCGGCACCGTGGACATGGTCCGCAAGGAGCTGACCACGGAGTCCGGCCTGGTACTCCGGTATCGCACCGAGACCGACGTCGACGGGCTACCCGGCGACGAGGGCGCGTTTCTCGCCTGCAGCTTCTGGTTGGTCGAGGCGCTGTACCTGACGGGTCGCCGGGAAGAGGCGTACGCACAGTTCGACTACCTGCTGTCGCTCCGCAACGACCTGGGCCTGCTCGCCGAGGAGTACGACCCGCGCATCAACCGGATGGTCGGCAACTTTCCGCAGGCGTTCAGCCACATCCCGCTGGTGACTGCTGCGTTGCTGCTCTCCGAGGTGCCCGGCCCGCCGACCGGCCGCGCCTGAACGGTGCGCGGACCGGGGGCCTAGCCTCGGCCGGCGCCGACCAGAGCCGGCAGGGCCTGCGAGATCGGCTCCCGCAGCATGGCGTCGGCCAGCCCGTCGTACGGTGTCGGCGCCGCGTTGACGATCACCAGCCGGGCGCCGGCCGCGACGGCGACGTCGCACAGAGCAGCCACCGGGCGAACCTGCAGGGACGAGCCGACGACGAGGAAGACGTCGCACTCACGGGCCGCCGACAACGCCGCCTGCCACACCTGCGGCCGCAGCGGTTGACCGAACGAGATTGTGGCCGACTTGAGAACGCCGCCGCAGTGCATGCACGCCGGGTCCTCCTCGCCCGCCGTAACCCGGGCGAGCACCTCGTGCATCGGCTGGCGGTCGGCGCAGCCGAGGCATTCGGCCTGCCACACGGTGCCGTGCACCTCGATGACCAGCCGCGGGTCCGAGCCGGCCCGCTGGTGCAGGCCGTCGACGTTCTGCGTGACGATCGCGCGGAGCGTGTTGCGCCGCTGCAACTCGACGAGCGCGCGGTGCCCCGCGTTGGGTTCCGCGGTCCAGGCGGCGTGCGCCCGGCGGTTGCGCCACGCCTCGCGCCGGACCTTCGGGTCGGCCACATACCGCTGCAACGTGGACAGCCGCTGGGCTCCGGGGTCGACTGTCCACACGCCGTTGGGCCCGCGGAAGTCCGGAATCCCGGAGTCGGTGGAGATGCCGGCGCCGGTGAGGACTGTGATCCTGGTGGCCGCGGCCAGCCAGGACGCCGCCCTCTGCAGCTCCGCCATCTCCGCCTGCATGCTGACGAGGCTACGGCGCCCGGCCTGAGCGGCCGTCGTCAGGCGGCCGCCGCAGCGTCCGCTGAGCCTCGTGCGGATCGGGCGCGATCAGCCGCCACAGGTGCGGCAGGATGGCCCGATGGATCTCGGGTTGGACGGACGGGTCTACATCGTCACAGGGGGAAGCCGCGGGCTCGGCCGCGCCGGCGCGGCGGCACTGGTTGCCGAGGGCGCCCGGGTCGTGCTCTCCGGCCGCGATCCGGCACGGGTCGAGAAAACAGCGGCCGACCTGGGGCGTAACGCAGTCGGGGTGTCCACCGACAACGCCGATCCGGAAACGCCCGAACAGCTGATCGTGGCCGCGCACGAGAACTTCGG
>JACVRX010000078.1 GCA_014534205.1 Jiangellaceae bacterium | reverse complement strand
GGCGGGTGGTGGCAGCGGCCGCTGTTCCGCGGGTACTTCCGCGGCGACGTCGCCGCTGCCCGCGGTCGTCGCCTCCGCGCTCGGACGCGGCGGAACTGGTGCAACGGGCGGCGCAGTCGGACCGTCTTCGGTGCCGGCGGGGGCTGCGGTGGTCGTGGCCTTCTCCGGCGATCGGTCGGGACCGGCAGGCTCGCTCACCCCAGCAGGCCCTTCATCTCGTGCGTCGGCGCGGCCATCAGCGCGGCGCGCTCGGCGTCCTCTTCCGCCTTCTCCCGATGCGCGCCGAGTGGCGAGTGCAGGATCTTGTCGTGCAGCTTGAGGATCGCGTCCATCAGCATCTCCGGACGCGGTGGGCACCCCGGCAGGTAGATGTCCACCGGCACGACGTGGTCGACCCCCTGCACGATCGCGTAGTTGTTGAACATGCCGCCCGAGCTCGCGCAGACGCCCATCGCGATGACCCACTTGGGCTCGGGCATCTGGTCGTAGATCTGGCGCAGCACCGGCGCCATCTTCTGGCTCACCCGGCCGGCGACGATCATCAAGTCGGCCTGGCGCGGCGACGCGCGGAAAACCTCCATACCGAACCGGGCGGCGTCGTGGCGGGGGCTACCGAACGACATCATCTCTATGGCGCAGCACGCCAGCCCGAACGTGGCGGGCCACAACGAGCTCTTGCGCATGAAGCCGGCCAGCCGCTCGACGCCGGTGAGCAGGACGCCGCTCGGGATCTTCTCCTCCAGTCCCATGCCGGCCGCCCCTCAGTCCCAGTCCAGCCCACCGCGCCGCCACACGTATGCGTACGCGACGAACACGATGATGACGAATAGGGCCATCTCCACCAGCCCGAACAAGCCGAGCTGGTCGAACCGGACCGCCCACGGGTACAGAAAGATGATCTCGATGTCGAACACGATGAACAACATCGCCGTCAAGTAGTACTTGATCGGGAACCGGCCGTGGCCCGCCGGCTGTGGCGTCGGCTCGATGCCGCATTCGTAGGCGTCGACCTTCACCCGGTTCCAGCGCTTCGGGCCGACCAGGGCCCCCATGACGATGGAGACGACGACGAACCCGGCGCCGACCGCCCCCAGCACGATGATCGGCACGTAGGAGCTCACCTGGTTGCCTCCCCGGCGGCGTTGCTGCGGGTCGTCGTCCCGCACCGGACCCGCCGGTGCGCACGGGTGCCCATGCTAGTGATGTCGATCACTTTGTCACCCCTGTTCATGCCGCCGGTGCCAGCCTCGTCAGCACGTTGACGACCCGGTCGATGGCGTCACCGTCGCGGTGGTCGGTGAGGTTCGCCATCAGCTTCAACGTGAACTTCATCAGCGTCGGGTGGTGCAGCCCGCGATGCGTGCAGAGCTTCATGATCCGCGGGTCGCCGATGAGCTTGACGAAGGTCCGGCCGACGGTGAAGTAACCGCCGTGCTGCTGCCTGAGCACAGCCGGGTACCCACGCAGCACCCGCTCCTGAGTCGGTCCGGCCGGCCGCGCCAGCGCATCGGTGATGACCGTGGCGGCGAGGTCCGCTGCCTCCATCGCGTAGTCGATGCCCTCGCCGTTGAACGGGTTGACCATGCCGCCGGAGTCGCCGACGAGCAGCAGCCCGCGGCTGTAGTGCGGCTGCCGGTTGAACGCCATCGGCAAAGCGGCGCTGCGGATCTCCCCGACCCGGTTCTCCTCGGAGAACTCCCACTCCGGCGGCATCTGTGCGACCCAGCGCTTGAGCAGCTGCCGGTAGTCGACCCGGCCGAACGCCGAGGACGTGTTCAGCACGCCCAGGCCGACGTTGCTGGTGCCGTCACCAACACCGAAGATCCAGCCATAGCCCGGCAGGAGCTTCAGCTCGCCCTGCTTGTCCTTCTCCCACAGCTCCAGCCACGACTCCATCCAGTCGTCGTCATGGCGGGGCGTCCGGTAGTACGTGCGGACCGCCACGCCCATCGGCCAGTCGCTACGGCGGTGCAGGCGGATCGCCGTGGCCAGCCGGGACGACACGCCGTCCGCCGCGACGACGAGCGGCGCTCGGTAGGTTGTGTCCGCGCCGGCCCGGCGCCCGTGATCGTCCAGCGGCTGAGCGATGACGCCGCCCACCCGGCCGCTGCGCTCGTCCAGTAACGGAGCGGTGACCAACGTGCTCTCGCGCAGCCGCGCACCGGACTTCTCGGCGTGCCGCGCCAGGATCTCGTCGAAGTCGGTGCGGGTGCGGACCAGGCCGAAGTCGGGGTAACTCGCAAGGTCCGGCCAGTGCAGTAGGAGCCGCATGCCGCCGCCCAGGACCCGCAGGCCCTGATTGCGGATCCAGCCGGGGCTGTTGATGTCGACGCCCATGCGGATCAGCTGGCGGACCGCACGCGGCGTCAGGCCGTCGCCGCAGACCTTGTCGCGCGGGAACGCCGCCTTCTCGAGCAGCAGCACGTCCAGCCCGGCCCGAGCCAGGTAGTACGCCGTGGTGGAGCCGGCCGGTCCCGCGCCGACGACAATGACGTCGGCGTCGCTCGCCGGTCGGCTCATACGGCTTAACACCTCGTCGTTCCGTCGGCCGTTGGTGGCGCCCGCGCACCGCTTGTGAACCCTTGTGAACGGTTTCACGAGCACCGTTGGCGGCCATCTTAGGCACCCGGAATGACCACGTACACCACCCCCGCCGGTACGTGAACAGCCTCCACGCCCCTGCCGGCATGGAAGCCGGCATGGAAGCCGGCATGGGGCCGGCATGGGGCGACATGGGGCCGGCATAGGACCGGCATGGGGCCGGCATGGGGCCGGCATGGGGCCGGCATGGGGCCGGCATGGTTGCGGTACCGGCGGGCCTACCGACGGCTCCGGGGCGCCCGAGACGCCCGCTCAGCCGGCGGCCTGGTGGCGTGGTGCAGTGCGACGATGCCTCCACTGAGGTTGCGCCACCGCACGCCGGTCCAGCCTGCCGCAGAGATCCGCTCGGCGAGCGCCTGCTGATCCGGCCAGGCCCGGACCGACTCGGCCAGATAGACGTAGGCGTCAGGGCTGCTCGACACCCGGCGCGCCACGGCCGGTAGCGCACGCATCAGGTACTCCAGGTAGACCGTTTGAAACGGTGCCCACGTCGGGCGGCTGAACTCGCATACCACGAGCCGGCCACCCGGCCGGGTAACGCGCAGCATCTCGCGCAGCCCGGCGTCCATGTCGTGGAGGTTGCGCAGTCCGAACGAGATCGTGACCGCGTCGAGGCGGCGATCGGCAAACGGAAGCCGCAACGCGTCACCTGCGACGAAGCTCAGCTCCGGGCGGCGTTGCCTGCCCACCCGCAGCATGCCGGTCGAGAAGTCACATGCGACGACCAGCGCCCCGGCAGCGGCGAGTGGCTCGCTGGACGTGCCGGTCCCAGCCGCCAAGTCGAGTATCCGTTCGCCGGCTCGGGGCGCGACCGCCGCGGTGACAGCGCGCCGCCACCGGCGGTCCTGCCACAACGAGAGGACGTCGTTGGTGATGTCGTAGCGGCGCGCGACGCCGTCAAACATCACGGCCACCTCTGCCGGCTGCTTCTCCAGCGAGGCCCGCGTCACGCGCATATCGTGGCAGCGCACCGATTGGCACGCCGACCGGCTGCGGATGTCCGCCGATTCGGTGTCGCCAAAGCCACGTTGATCACGAGCGAGTATGGCGTGGCGAGCCATGCGAGCCAGCCGGGCATGTCCGTGATCGAAGTCTGTTGAGTCTGGCCAGCGCGAAAGAGCCCTCGATCATGATCGCGCTCACCGCGCAGCGCCGGCATGGGCGTGCCATGTGCGCCGGACGAGCCACGTACGCTCCCCTGCCGTGACTACCGAGCGGGCGACGTCGCGCGACACGGCTCCGCTCGTGGTGCGCACCGCGTCCATCCCCGATCCCGGGCCGCTGCTCGCACTGCTGCCCGAGGAGTCACCGCTCGCCTGGGTGCGGCGGGGCGAAGGGCTGGTCGGCTGGGGCACGGCGGCGTCGCTGCGGGTGGACGGGCCCGATCGGTTCGCGGCAGCGGCGGAATGGTGGCGCGACGTCGTCCGCCGCGCGGTCGTCAGGGACGAGGTCGGGATGCCCGGGTGCGGGCCGGTGGCGTTCGGCTCGTTCACGTTCGCCGACGGACCCAGCGCGTCGGTTCTGCGAGTGCCGGAGGTGGTCGTCGGACACCAAGCGGAACAGTGGTGGGTCACCACCGTCGGCTTGGACGGCGCGCTGCCGCCAGCCGCTCGGCCCGGTGTAGAGAGTGCGCCCCGCCGACCGGGGATGGTCAGCTTCGCCGACGGAGCGCGTACCGGCGCGGACTGGCAGCTCGCCGTCAGGGCGGCGCTCACCCGCATCGCAGCCCGCGAACTCGACAAGGTGGTACTGGCGCGTGATCTGCTCGCCGAAGCCACCGCGCCGGTGGATCCGCGCTGGCCGCTGACCGTGCTCGCCGAACGCTACCCGAGGTGCTGGACGTTCTGTGTGGACGGCCTGCTCGGTGCGACCCCAGAACTGCTGGTCCGGCTCGACCGCGGTCTGGTGACGTCGCGGGTTCTGGCCGGGACGATCAGGCGCACCGGTGACGACGACCACGACCTGGCGCTCGCGGCCTCGTTGACGAGGTCGAGCAAGGATCTGGAAGAGCACGAGTACGCCGTTCGGTCGGTCGCCGAGGTGTTGCAGCGGTTCTGCTGGAGCATGAACGTCCCCGAGACGCCGTTCGTCCTGGATCTCGCCAACGTCATGCACCTCGCGAGCGACGTCACCGGTGTTGCCGCGGGTGTGCACAGCTCGCTGCAACTGGCCGCGGCGCTGCACCCGACCGCCGCGGTCTGCGGTACGCCGACGGCCGCGGCCGCGGCGCTGATCGCCGAACTCGAAGGCATGGACCGCGGCCGGTACGCGGGTCCGGTCGGCTGGATCGACGCGTCCGGCGACGGCGAGTGGGGCATCGCGCTGCGCTGCGCCCAGGTCGATCCTGCGGACCGGGCGCGGCTGCGACTGTACGCAGGCTGCGGCATCGTCGCCAGCTCCGACCCGGGGGCCGAACTGGCCGAATGCGCCGCCAAGCTGGTTCCGATGCGCGACGCCCTTTCGGACTGACCCCGCCGTCGACGCCGCACGGGGCCGATCGGTCCAGTCGGTGATCAATGGCGGTGGACAGAGCGGCCCATCGGAGCAGTCACCGAGCGGCGGAGGCGTACGCCGCAAGGCGATCCGCAAGCTCACGCGGGCGACTGAGCGTGACGTAATGGCCGCCGTCCATCTCGTCGGGCTCGATCCCTAGGCGCTCGCGGGCGTGACGGCGTGCCCACGCGGCAGGGAACACGCGGTCGTCGCGGCAGAGAACGTACTTCGTCGGCGTGCCCGGCCAGCACTCGAGGGGCCACGGCTCTCCCAGCGCTTTCGAGACCTCCACCCGTTCTCGCCGCCTCGACTCGGCAGCCAGCTCTGGAGCGACGTCGTGGTAGAAGACATCGTCGTCACCGCGATCCTCGTAGCCGACGTTCGTCCACCAGTCGGAGAAGGATTCGCCGGGGGCGGGGATCATCGCCGCGACGAGGACGAGGAGATGGACGGGGACTCGCGCACAGACGAGTGGCGCTGTGAAGCCTCCGAGGGAGTGGCCCACGACGACGAGGTCGCTGCGGTGGCCGACCGCCTCCACGACGGCGTCGGCGTAGTTCCACCAGCCGGCCGAGTCATCCTCGCTGGGAAGATCGACGGCAACCGGATCGTGCCCCTGCTTCCGCAGCCGGGCCAGCACCAGGTGCCAGTCCCAGGCGCTCCCGCCGCCACCGTGGACCAGAGCGAACGTCGCCATCGCCGCCAGGCTAGCCACGTCGTGTCTCGCTTCGGGGTCACGGCTCAAGCCGTACGGCAGGACGCCGCTGGAAGAGATCCGGTCAGGGCGGCCGCCACAGCCTCGTGGAGCCGGGCGTGTAGTTCTCGGTGACTGCGCCGGTCCACCCGGATCTCTACCACTCGCAGCCCCGGCTCCGGGGCCAGCGCGGCGTCCAGCTTGTCGAGCTCCGCCAACTGGTACGGCGTGTGAGTCGCCGCGCAGAGCGCTTCGACGTCCACACCGTGCGGTGTCCCGAAGACCCGCTCGAACGTCGCTGCATGCCGGGGCGCGCCTTGTTCGAGCAGCGCGAAGATGCCACCGCCGTCGTCGTTGATCACAACGATGCAGAGGTCCGGCCGGGCTTCGTCGGGCCCGAGAACCAGACCGGTGGCGTCGTGCAGGAACGCGAGGTCGCCCATCACCGCGTAGGCGGGACCACGACCGCGACCCAGGGCAGCTCCCATCGCCGTCGACACCGTGCCGTCAATCCCGCCGACGCCCCGATTGGTCAGCACCGTCTCGGGGAGCCGTTCGGCCAGCATGTTCGCGTCGCGCACGACCGACGATGACGAAAGGAACAGCAGCGCGTCGCTGGGCACGGCCCGCAGGCACGAGCGCACGGCGGAGAGCCCAGTCGGTAGCTGGGCGCCGGTCGCGGATTCATCGAGCACGCGATTCACCACGGCCTGCGCGCGTTCGCCGGCCGCCGTCCACGCGGTGAGCAGCTTGGCGTCGCCAGATCCGGAAGGCTCCGGCGCGATTAGGTCGGCCGCGGTGTAGACCGTTCGCGCGCCACCCGCCGCGTCGGCCCAGCGCGGGTTGGTGGTCACCACGTCGACGGGCGCGACACCACCGCTCACCAGCTGAGCCACCGGCCGGGACAGTGTCGGCCGGCCGACCACGAGCACCCGATCCGGCCGGTGCCGGTCGAGCCAGTCAGCGGCGGCGACCACCAGCGGTCCACAGGCAACGCCACCGGGCAGCCGGCGGCTCTGCGGCTCCGCGACCACCGGCCACCGCTGCTGCTCGCCCAGCGCCCATGCTGCGTCGACCACCCCGGCCGGTGCGTCACCGATCACCATTACGGTGCGCGCCTCCGCACCCACTGAGCCCCCGGCCGGTTCGCGACGGCCGGTCACGACCGTCCACGGCCGCCCGTCTGCGCGCCCGTCCAGGGCCTCTGCCCAGGCGTCGCGCACATCATCCGGCACCAGCGGCTCGCGGAGGCAGACGTTGAGATGTACCGGCCCGGGATCCCCGCTGACCGCACCGCAGGCCGCGATCACAGCTCGGGACACCGTCGATCGCCAGTAGGCCACTTGGCCGGAGCGCTGTTCGGCGGCGGGCACGTCGGTGAACATCCGGACCGATTCCCCAAAGACGCCCACCTGGTCGGTCGTCTGGTTCGCTCCGGCGCCGCGCAGTTCAGCCGGGCGGTCCGCCGTGAGGGCCACCAGCGGAACCCCGCTGTGATGGGCCTCCAACACGGCCGGATGCATGTTCGCGACCGCGGTTCCGGACGTCGTGACGACCACGGCAGGAACCCCGGCGCCCTTCGCCAGGCCGAGCGCGGTGAAGGCCGCCGACCGCTCGTCGATGCGGACGTGCAAGCGGAGCCGCCCGCGGGCAGCCGCGTCCGCCAGCGCTATGGCCAGCGGCGCACTGCGCGAGCCGGGCGCCACGACGGCTTCGGCGACACCGTGCCGTACGAGTTCGTCGACGAGAACCCGGGACAGCGCCGTCGACGGGTTCACCCGGTCAGGCTAGCCGGGCGATTCGTCCGGCCCGGTCGCGCCACCAGGCGGTCGTCGCGGCATCGGCACGGCTGGCCGCCAGCGCAGCCGGATCGGGTTCCGGGCGCCGGACCGGCAGCATGCCGTCGACGGCAACCAGCGGGTCGGCGACGACGTCGTGCTCCAACAGCCCCACGGTCGCGAGCCCACAGGCATACGGCAGCTCCGGCAGCGCCGCGGCGAGCGCGACACCGGCCGCGATGCCGATCGACGTCTCCAGCGCGCTCGACACCACGACCGGGACGCCGACCTGTTCGGCCAGCCGCAAGCAGGCGCGCACGCCGCCAAGGGGTTGCACTTTCAGGACCACGACGTCGGCGGCATGCAACCGGGCGACGCGCAACGGATCGTCGGCCCGACGGATCGACTCGTCCACCGCAATGCGAACTCCCACGCGTCGTCGCAGCTGGGCCAGCTCCTCGGCGGACCCGCACGGCTGCTCGGCGTACTCCAGCCCGCCGGCTGCGCGGTCGTAGCGGGGCAGCAGGCGAGTCGCGGTCTCGACGTCCCATGCGCCGTTGGCGTCGACGCGGATGCGTCCGGCCGGGCCGAGCGCAGCCCGCACCGCCGCGAGCCGAGCCTCGTCCGCAGCGGGCGGATGCCCGGCTTCCGCAACCTTCACCTTCGCGGTGGTGCAGCCGGGAAAGGCGCGCAGCACGGCGGGGACCTGTGACGGATGCACCGCGGGGACCGTCGCGTTCACTGGCACCTGATCGCGCACCGGAGCCGGCCACTCCTCAGTGGCGGATTCCTGCGCCGCGTGCCACCAGGCCAGGCTCTGAACGTCGTCGTATTCCGGGAACGGGGAGAACTCCGCCCAGCCGGACGGTCCCTCCATCAACAGCCCCTGCCGGACGGTAAGGCCGCGGAAAGGCGTCCGCATGCGGATCCCGTAGACGGCCCGGGAGCTGTCGCTCACGAGGCGACGTCGATTGAGCCGGTCAGCTGCTCGAACGTCTGCTCCACCACATCCCTCGTTCAGCGGGTCCGGCGATCAACGGCCGGAGCACCTGCTCTTCGGCGTTTCGAGCTGGAACAGCACGTACCAGGGGCAACTACGACGCGTGATGGCGCACTGCTCCCCCGAGCACATGTCGGCCGTCGAGGTCTGATCAATGCTATGGCCGGCGAGCACGGAACCGGCTGCGTCCGCCGGAAATCAGACATCCCTATTCTCGCCGGGTGACGACGCCGAGGGAGCGATCATGACGTCCGGACCGTTCGACCCGTCGCGCTGGCGCGTGGTCGACGAGCTGCAGCTGACCGACATCACGTACCACCGGCAGGTC
>JACVRX010000040.1 GCA_014534205.1 Jiangellaceae bacterium | reverse complement strand
GTGCAGGTCACAGCGGAGGTGCGGGCGCAGGCTCACCTGCTGCACCGGTTCGGCGGCAGTCCGATCGGCAACAGCCGGGTAAAGCTCACCAACGTCGACGACCTGGTCGAGCGCGGTTTGGTTCAGCCCGGCCAGGATCCGCTTGCCGTCGCGGCCGACCAGCTCACCCGCGATGGGGTGGACGTGCTGCACACCATCGGCGGGGACGACACCAACTCCACTGCGGCCGACCTCGCGGCGTACTTGGACCGGCACGGCCACCCGCTGACCGTCGTCGGACTCCCCAAGACGATCGACAACGACGTGGTTCCGATCCAGCAGAGCCTGGGCGCCTGGACCGCCGCGGAGCAGGGCGCACTCTTCGCGCGCAACATCATTGCCGAGCACTCGTCCAACCCGCGGATGCTGATCGTCCACGAGGTCATGGGCCGGAACTGCGGGTGGCTGACCGCAGCTACCGCGCGGGAGTACCGTGGCTGGCTCGCCGAGCAGGGGTGGAACCCCGGGATCGGCTTGGACCGCCGCCGCTGGGACGTGCACGGCGTGTACGTGCCGGAGGCGGGCGTCGACATCGACGCGGAAGCCGAGCGGCTGCGCAGGGTCATGGATCAGATCGGTTGCGTCAACCTGTTCCTCTCCGAGGGCGCCGGCGTGGAGGAGATCGTCGCCCAGCTCGAAGCGGCCGGCGAGGACGTGGCCCGCGACCCGTTCGGCCACGTCCAGCTCGACAAGATCAACCCGGGTGCCTGGTTCGGCGAGCAGTTCGCGCAACGGCTCGGCGCAGACAAGGTCATGGTGCAGAAGAGCGGCTACTTCAGCCGCTCAGCGGCGGCGAACGCCCGCGATCTCGAGCTGATTCGCACCTGCACCGACTTCGCGGTCGACTGCGCGCTGCGCGGTGAGCCGGGCGTCGTCGGGCACGACGAGGAGCGCGACGGCGCGCTCCGCGCGATCGAGTTCGACCGGATAAAGGGCGGCAAGCCGTTCGACCCCACTGTCGACTGGTTCGCGACGCTGCTCGCCGAAATCGGACAGCCGGCCGGCTGAGCTGGGGCTCGCCGGTCGTGAAGATCGTCGTGCAGGAGCCCCAGGGACTGACCGAGCCGCACGCTTCACGACGATCTTCACGATGCCCGGTCGCGGCGTCGTCAGCTCGGACCAGGGGGATGGCGCTGCTTCTTGGCGGCGGCGATCTGCGCCTTGGCCCGCTGCGCGTCTACGTCGACGTATTCCTGTCCGGAGAGCGCCATCAGGGCGTACATGATCTCGTCGGTCACCGAGCGCAGCACGTACCGGTCGCCTTCCAGGCCCTCGTACCGGCTGAAGTCGAGCGGCTTGCCGAATCGGAGGCCCGGCCGCATCACCCTCGGGATCAACCGCCCGGGCGGCTGCATTTTCTCGGTCCCGATCATGGCCACGGGGATGACCGGCACCTTCGCTTCGAGTGCGAGGCGGGCGACGCCCGTCTTGCCGCGGTACAGGCGGCCATCGGGCGAACGGGTGCCTTCCGGGTAGATGCCCAGCAGGTGGCCACGGCGCAACACGCGCAGCCCGGCCCGGATGGCCGCTTCGCTCGCCTGGCCGCCGGAGCGGTCCACCGGCACCTGGCCCACCCCACGGAAGAAGACCCGGGTCAGCCAGCCCCTGACGCCTCTGCCGGTGAAGTAGTCGCTCTTTGCCAGGAAGGTGACCCGGCGCAGCACCACCAGCGGCATGAACAGCGAGTCAGAGAACGACAAGTGGTTGCTCGCCACGATGGCCGGGCCGGTCGCCGGAACGTGCTCCAGTCCCTCGACCCACGGCCGGTACACCAGCCGCAACAGCGGGCCCAAGATCACCCGCTTGAGGAACCAGTAGAACACGGGCCGAACACTATCCGGCCCGCGGAGCTGTCAGGCCGGACAATTCCGCGGGCCACGGCGATTCTGGCGCCGAGCCTGACGAATACCGGACAGCGGCTTGTCAGGGCGTCGTGCCGCATCGGCGCATGTCGCCGGCGGGCGGACAACCGCGCCGGCCGGCGACCGTGCGACGATGCCGCTGACGCAACCCACCGCCGTGCCGGGAGACCGCGTGCCGACCGTTCCGGGAGCTGAGCCGTTCCGTCATGACGGACCGCCGATCGGCGTGCTGCTCTGTCACGGCCTGACCGGCTCGCCCGCTGCGTTACGGCAATGGGGCGAGTACCTTGCCGCGGCGGGGCTTTCCGTGGACGTACCGCTTCTCCCCGGCCACGGCACTACCTGGCAGGAGCTGAACACCACCCGCTGGCCCGACTGGTACGCCGCCGCCGAGCAGGGCTTCCAACGCCTTCGGGACCGCTGTGACCAGGTGTTCCTCGGTGGGCTTTCGATGGGTGGCGGCCTCGCGCTGCGGCTCGCTGAGCAGCACGGCCCCGCGGTGCGAGGCCTGGTGCTGGTCAACCCGGCGATATCCACGAAGGACTGGCGGTTGATTGCGCTGCCGGTGCTCAGCCGGTTCGTGCCCTCGCTGGCCGCGTTTTCCGGTGACATCGCCAAGCCCGGGCAGGACGAGGTGGCGTACAACCGCAATCCACTGCGGGCCGTGCATTCGATGCGCAAGCTGTGGCGGCACACCATCGCCGACCTGCCGAGGGTGAGCCAACCGCTGCTGGTCTATCGCAGCCTGCAAGACCATGTCCTCGACGATTCCAGCGTGCGGTTGATCCGCTCCCGCGTCTCCTCGACCGATCTGACGGTGGTCGAGCTCCGCAACAGCTACCACGTCGCCACGCTGGACCACGACGCCGACGCCATCTTCTCCGGCTCGCTGCACTTCGTCCGCCGGCTCAGCCCGCCACCCGAGTCCCGGAGCTAATCGTGGCGCGCGATGACGACCAGGTCTGGGCTGAACTCGTCGACTCGTTCCACGCTGCTGCTGGCGACGACCCACCGAGCTGGCCGGCCGCGGAGGACGCCGCCCTCCCCGGCTCCGGTCCTGACCCGCACGCGGCCGAGCGAGAACCGGAGGAGGAGCCACCGGAACGCGATGAGCACTTCGTCCCGCCGCCACCGCCGCCACTTCCACGCGGCGACGGGGTATCCCGGCTGGCCTGGGTCGCGGTGCTCGGTGGGCCGGCGTTCCTGGTGCTCGCCGTTGCGGCCGGGTGGCGGTTGCCGTCGTGGGTCACGGTCGGGGCCATCGCCGCGCTGGTCGGCGGGTTCGGCGTACTGATCGCCCGGATGCGCGGCCACGATCCGTTCGACCCCGACGACGGCGCCGTCGTCTAGACCGGCTGGGTCGGGAGGTCGAGGTCTGCGACGACCGGCCGGTGATCGCTCGCGACCAGCACGTCGTCGTCGACCGGCACCCGGTGCGCCACGACATCGGCCGGACCGCGGACGAACACCCCGTCGATACGCCGGCGCGGATTGCGGGTGGAGAAAGTCGGTGTACCGTCGGCCTGCCCGGCATCGGCGAACTCCGCCGCGAGCGCGCGCCAGGTCGGCTCGTGCGGGGACTCGTTTACGTCCGCCGCGATCACCGTGACGCGAGCCGCGAACCGGTCGACAAAGCCGACAAGCTCGCGCTGGTGGCGGGCACGCTCGTCGGCGTCGAGCCCCAGATGGGTGCTGACGACGACGGCCCGGGCACCGACCACTCCGACCCACGCTGCGGTGGCCCCTCGCGGCTGCATGTTCGGCGTGCGGCTGAACGAGTACTCGGCCGTTCCGCGGACGTCCACGCGAACCGCGGCGAGCATCGCGGCGCCGCCCGTCGTGCCGCCGCCTCCGACGTAGAGCAGGCCGCAGTCGCGGGCCAGCGCTGCGCATTGCGCCCGCCAGCGCAGCCGGCGCGGCGCTTCCTGCAGGCACAGCACGTCGGGCTCCAGTCGGCGGACCACCCGCACGAGTGCGGCCCGGTCGTCGTGCAGCGACCGGACGTTGTAGCTCACCACCCGCAGCAGCGGCATGGCGCCACAGCGTAAATGGGCAGGCGATACGTTGCCGGCATGAAGCGGGTGACGCTGGGATCCACCGGCTTGCGGGTGTCGGCACAGGGCCTGGGCTGCATGGGGATGAGCCACGGCTACGGTCCGGCGGACCAGGCCGAGTCGCTTGCCGTGCTCCGGCGAGCCCTCGAGCTCGGCGTCACGTTCTGGGACACCGCGGACTACTACGCGAACGGTGCCAACGAGCGGCTGCTCGCGACCGTGCTCGCCGACCACCGAGCGGAGGTGGAGATCGCGACGAAGTTCGGCCTGGTCGGCGGTGTCACGCCGAGCGGGGGTGCGCAGCAGGTCAGGGGCGATCCGCCGTACGTGCGAGCGGCGTGCGACGCGAGCCTGCGTCGGCTCCGCGTCGACGTAATCGATCTCTACTACCAGCACCGGGTCGACGTGAGCGTGCCGATAGAGGACACGGTCGGTGCGATGGCGGAGCTGGTGGACGCCGGCAAGGTCCGCCACCTCGGGCTGAGCGAGGCGACGGCGACGGAGTTGCGGCGAGCGCATGCGGTCCATCCGATCGCTGCGGTGCAGTCGGAATGGTCGCTGTGGAGCCGGGACGTGGAGGCCGCCGTGGTGCCCGCCTGCCGCGAGCTGGGCGTTGGTTTCGTCCCGTACTCGCCGCTCGGCCGAGGATTTCTTACCGGCCAGCTGACCGCGATCGACTCGCTGCCGGAGAACGACATACGGCGAGCTCAGCCGCGGCTGCAGGCCGGCGTCGTCGACGCGAACCGGGCCCTGGTCGACGTGGTGCGGAAGGTCGCGGCGGCGCTGGGCGCCACTCCCGCACAGGTGGCGCTGGCCTGGGTGCACCACCGGGCAGCGGTGTGGGAGGTGCCGGTAGTACCGATTCCGGGCACCAAACGGACGCGCTGGCTCGACCAGAACGTCGCCGCCGTGGAGTTGCACCTGCCGGCCGACGCGCTGGAACGGCTCGACGGGCTGGCCGAACGCGCCGCCGGCGACCGGCACCCGCAGATGGGGCTCACGTCTGCCGGCGATCGCCCATAGAACCGCCTCCGTAGCGGTTGTGAAATGACCACGTACACCACCCCTGCTCGTACATCACCAGGCCTGCAAGCCTCGTGATGTATGGGTACGGGTGGTGTACGTGGTCCGCTACGGGTCAGTGGCGGGCGAGGTCGGCGGCGCCGACGATACCGGCGTCGTTGCCCAGGGTGGCGATGCGGACGTGTGCCGCCGACCGGTAGCCGCGCGCCGGGAGGTTGCGGCGGAACGCCGCAGCGGTGGGTGCGAGGATCAAGTCGCCAGCCTCGGAGACACCGCCGCCGATCACGAACACTGCCGGGTCGAGCAGGGCGGCGAACGACGCCAGCGCCGCACCGAGCCAGCGGCCCAGGTCGGCCAACAGCTCCCGGCTGAGCTCGTCACCCTCGGTGGCGGCTCGGGTGACCATGCGCCCGCTGATCGCGTCCGGGTTTCCGCCCGCCAGCTGGACCAGCCGGGTGGCGAACCCCGCGCCGGAGGCCGCCAGTGCCCGCGCCTCCCGCTCCAGCGCCCGGCCGCTCGCGTACTGCTCGATGCACCCGCGGTTGCCGCACCCGCACGGGTGCCCATCCGGCACCACGCGCATGTGCCCAAGCTCAGCCGCCACGCCGTGGGCGCCACGGAACAGGATGCCGTCGAGGACGATGCCACCACCGATACCGGTGCCGACGGTCACGCACACCATGTCGTCGACGTCTTCGGCGGCACCGAAGCGGAACTCCCCCCACGCGGCGGCATTGCCGTCGTTCTCCACCACCACCGGCAGCCCGGTCGCCGCCGCCACCTGGTCGCGCATCGGGACGTCCCGCCACGCCACGTTGGGCGCGAACAGCACAGTTGACCGGGCGGCGTCCACGAACCCGGCCGAGCCGACCCCGACCGCGTCGACCTCCTGACCAGCGCGCAGCTCCCTGACGACGTCGGCGATGTCAGCGAGGATCGCCGCAGGGTCGGTCGACGGCGTCTCCCGGCGGGTCCGGGCGACGATCCGCCCGGCCTCGTCCACCAGCCCACCCGCGATCTTGGTGCCGCCGACGTCGACTCCGATCGTGTAGCCCACCGGCTAGCTCTCCACCCGCTTCTTCAGCTCCTTCAGCGCCGTGCCGATGATGACCTTCTCCGCCCGGCGCTTCATCAGTCCGAGCATCGGAATCGCGATGTCCACGCGCAGCCGGTAGGTCACCTCTGTGCTCCCGGCTGCGGTTTCCACCAGGGTGTACGAGCCGTCGAGAACGCGCAGCAGGCCCGCCTCGACGAGCGTCCAGCGAACCTCCCTGTCGTCGTCCCACTCGTAGGACAGCGTGTAGGTGTCCTTGATGGCGCCCGCGTCGAGCACAAACCGCGCCTCGGCCGGGCGTTCGTCGTCTTCGTACACCGTCAGCACCTCGACCTCGCGCACCGACGCGGTCCACTCCGGGTAGGCCTCGAGGTCGGCGATCACCGCCATGACGGCCGCGGCCGGCGCCGTGATGGTGATGCTCGACGAGGTCTGCTCGGCCATGGGATCCTGCGTGCGGGAGACGAGACGGCGAATGCGGAGACTACAAGCCGCACCGGCCCTTGCTGCACACTGACCGGGATGACTGGGGGTAGGCAACCGGCGCGGGCGCCGGTCAGCGGGTGGGCGGGGCGCCAGCTGACCGACCTCCCCTGGCGGATGGTGGCCGTCGCTCGGCCCGGCACGCTTGCCCTGGTCGTCGCGCTCGTGGCGGCCGCCGGAGATTTCGCGGAGCCTCCGTGGTGGCTGTTGGCCCTCAGCGTGGTCGTGCTGGCCGCCGGATTGGCCGAGTGGCTGCTCTCTCAGGCGTGGGCGGTGGCGGCGGCAGAGATGTTCGCCGTCGCGCTGGTGGTGGGGAACGGGCTGCTCGGCAGCTACCTGGGGCTCCCGTACCTTCTGGTGCCGGCGCTCGCCGGCGGGCTCGCCGGAGGCGTGCTCGGCGCGGTCGGCTGCACGCTAGTGGCGGCCGGAGGCCTGGCAGCGGGCGCGGCCCTGGACCGGAACGGGCCATTCGATCTCAGCACGTATCTGGGCCTGATCCCGTGGCTGGTCCTGGTACTCGCAATGGGACTGGTCGGCGCGTTCATCGGCCGCCAGCAGCGGGCCCGCTCGGAAGACCTGACCCGATACGCCGCCGCATACCGGCTGCTGTCGGAGCTGCGGGTGGTGTCCCGGCGGCTCTCCGGGGGCCTGGACGCGGTCTCGCTGGCCGACGGGGTGCTCGCCGAGGTCACCGCGCGCCTGCCGACCCGCCGGGCGGCGCTGCTCGCCAGCAGGGACGGTGGTGAACTGCTCCCTCTTGCCCGCCGCGGCGATGACCCGCGCTGGCTCACCGACATCGGCAACGACCGGCTCGTCCTCGAAGCGCTGACCCGCAGGGCACCGACCAGTGCCTACCTGGGCCGCCGCGGGCACCGCATCGTGCTGCCGCTTCGGGTCGGCGCCCGGACGACCGGCGTCGTGGTGGCCGACGTCCCCGGAGCGGTGATGACCGAGGAGCTCGAGTCGCTCACCCGGTCGACTGATCAAGGCGCGCTGCGGTTGGAAACTGCGCTGCTGTTCGACGAGGTCCGCGAGATAGCCACCCGCGAGGAGCGGCAGCGCCTGGCCCGGGAGATCCACGACGGCGTCGCTCAGGAGATCGCTTCTCTCGGATACCTGGTCGACGACCTGCAGGCCCGGGCCAAAGGTGCCGATCTGCGATCGCTCGCCATCACGCTGCGCCAGGAGGTCAGCCGGATCCTGTCCGACCTGCGGTATTCCATCTTCGACCTGCGCTCCGAGGTACCGGCCGACGCGGGCCTGGGCACGTCGCTTGCCCGGTACGCACGGCAGATAGGCGCGCAGACCGGACTGCGTGTGCACCTGATCAACGACGAGGACGCCCGCAAACGGTTGCAGCCGGAGATCGAGGCGGAGCTGCTCCGCGTCGGCCAGGAGGCGATCAACAACGTGCGCAAGCACGCGAAGGCGCAGAACCTGTGGGTGTCGGTCCTCCTGAACCCCCCGGCGGCGCGCATCCGGGTCGCCGACGACGGAATCGGCGTGCGGGGACGGGGATCCGACCGCTACGGGTTCGAGATCATGGCCGAGCGAAGCAAGCGGGTAGGGGCGACGCTGCGTGTCGGAGAGCGACCGGAAGGGGGTACGGTCGTCGACGTATCCCTGGGCCGCTCCAACGGGAAGGTTTAGCGCTTGCCCACCACGGTGCTTCTCGTCGACGACCACGAGCTCATTCGGCAGGGCCTGCGCCGCGCGTTCGAGCGCGATCCCGACTTCCAGGTTGTAGGCGAGGCCGGCACGGTCAACGCCGCCGTGCGCCTCGCCAAGGACTTGCACCCTGACGTGGTCGTCCTCGACGTGAAGCTGCCCGACGGCAACGGGCTGGAGCTCGCGCAGCTGCTGCGGTCAGCCCGGCCAGACGTCGGACTGGTCATCCTGACGATGTACGCGGGGGACGACCAGCTCTTCGCGGCGCTGGACGCCGGCGCGTCGGCGTTCGTGCCGAAGAGCGCGCCGAGTGACGAGGTGGTCGCGGCTGCCCGCCACGCGGCGGCGACGCCTGGCTCCTTCACCGCCGGCGACCTGGCAGAGGCGATGCACCGGCGGCTCAACCCGCGCGGGCCGCGGCTCACCGAGCGCGAGCGCGAAGTACTGGACCTGCTGGCCGAAGGGCTCGGCGTGTCGAGCATCTCGCGCAAGCTCTACATCAGCGAGTCGACGACGAAGACGCACGTCTCGAAGCTCTACGACAAGCTGGGCGCCGCGAACCGCGCGCAGGCGATCATGGCCGCGGTGCGCGCCGGACTGCTCGACGACTCACACGTGTAGCAGCTCCCGCAACACGTCGGCGGACTTCCCCCAGCTCCATTCCCGCTCCACCCAGGCACGCCCCTTCTCCCCCATCAGCCGGGCGTGGTCGCGGTCGGTGAACAGCTCCGCAGCGCGGGCGGCGATAGCCGCCGGATCGAACGGGTCTACCACGTAGCCGGTCTCGCCGTGCAAGACCGTCTCCGGCGCGCCGCCGCTGTCGCCTACGAGTACCGGGTGCGCGCAGGCTTGGGCCTCCAGGAACACGATGCCGAGCGCCTCTGGTTCCAGGCCGCCCTTGCGGGTCCGGCAGGGCACCGCGAACACGTCGCCCACGTCGAACCAGCTGGGCGCCTCCGACCACGGCACTGCGCCAGCGAACAGTACCGACCGACGCACTCCCTGGTCGCTCACCAGCCGCTCCAACCGGCTGCGGTCGGGTCCGTCGCCCACCAGGAGCAGCAGCGCGTTGGGAACCGTGGCGACTATCCGCGGCATCGACTTGATCAGCGCGTCCTGTCCCTTGCGGCGGACGAACCGGGACACCGAAACCAGCACCGGCCGGTCCGGCTCGATGTCGAACCGCTGCCGGATGCCCAGCCCGCCGGCGCCCGGGCGGAACACGTTGGTGTCGACTCCCGGTGCCAGCCGCACCATCCGTGCAGACGCACTCTCGGTCAGCGCCGGCGCAATGCGCCGGCGGCAGAACTCGGACACGTACGTCAGCACGTCACAGCCGTCGCCGATCCGGCGCATCGCGGGGCGCGCCGCGCGAACCTTCGCCCACCACGTCTCGTGGCCGTGGGTGAGCCCGACGATCCGGCCTGCGCCGGCCCGGCGCAGCCGGTCGGCGAGCAGCCCCAGCGGCGCGGCGGCACCGAAGAGCACCGCCTCGCAGCCCTCCGCGCGGAGGACCTCTTCCACCCGGCGCCCGACCGCTGGGGTGGGCAGCAGGTTCGTCGACCGGTCCCGGATCACTGGGTAGCGGAGCCGGGCGTCGAAGTCGCGGCCGCCGGGCATCGCAGCCGTGTACACGACGACCGCGTCGGCTGGCAGCCGCTCGGCGAGCGCGTAGACGAACGACTCGATGCCACCCTGCCGGGTGGGGAAGTCGTTCGTGACGACCAGCGTGCGGATCACCCGGCAGAGCCTCCCACAGGGGCGAGATCGTCAACCGGGTCGGCGCTTTGCCGGTCGGCCCACGCCCGGGCCATCGCAATCCGCTGCGGCCCCGTGGGGTGGCTCGCGAACAGTCCGAACAGGATCGCCGGCGGCTCCGGGTCGGCCTTGGCGGCCAGCACCAGCGATCGCTGCATCTCGGCGAACGCCTGCGGGTCTGCAGTGACGTCCAGCGCATGGACGTCGGCGCGTGCCTCGACGCGCCGGCTGACCAGTGCCTGCGCGGGCGAGCTGACCAAGCCCGCGACCGCGACTACGGCGAGCACCAGGGCGATAATCCGCGGGTCGTCCGGACCGGAAGCGCCGGACCGGTCGAGCAAAGCCGGCATCCTGAGCAGACCGCCGAGCAGGCAGACAGCAGCGGCGGCGCCCAGCGCGCCGAGCAGCGCGCCGTCGCGCACGTCCTGTTCGGCGGCGTGGCCGAGCTCGTGCGCCACCACGCTGCGCACCTGTGCTGGTGGCGACCGGTCGGTCAGCGTGTCGAAGACGACGATGCGCCGGGTCGCGCTCAGCCCGGAGACGTACGCGTTGAGCGTGCTGGTGCGCTTGGACGCGTCGGCCTCAAGGATCTCGTCGACGGGGACACCGCTCCGGTCCGCCATGCGAAGCAGCGACGTCCGGAGCTCGCCCGGCGGGAGCGGGGTGAACCGGTTGAACACAGGTTCCACTATCAGCGGGTAGGCGAACGCGAGGGCGACCACAGCGGCTCCGGCCGCGACCGCACCGAATGCCCACCACGACCGGGGAAGAGCTCGCGCCAGCGCGATCATCGCCAGCAAGGCGACCAGTGTCGCGGCTGCCTGCAACCCGAACGACTTGGCCAGATCGGCCGCCCAGCCGAGCCACGACCGGGTCGACAGGCCGGCCGCGCGGCGCACCGCCTCGGCCCAGGCGGAGAACCCGATCGTGGCCAGCCGGATCACCAGCAGGACCGCCAGCCCACCGAGGAGGACCTGCCAGACCCAGCCGCCGCCCAGCGGCCGTGCCGCGGCGGTGACGAGTCGCGCGCCCAGCGGCGTCATGCCCAGCAGCACAGTGACCGCGAGGCCGACCGCCAGCCCGGTGTAGGTCGGCGGACGGATCCGCGCCTGGTGGGCGTCGAGCTCCGCAAGTTCTGCCGCGCTGAAGTCGCGACCAGGGTCGGCCGATGGTGGGCTGGCGCCCGCCAGCGGGTCCCATGGGGTGGCCAGCACGACTGCGACGATCAGCGCCGTGAGCAGCACGGCGAAGACCAGCCAGGGTGCGATGCCCACCGGGCCGGTGGGATCAGCCCTGGGCACCGGACGATGGTATGGGCGCTCCGGTGCCCGGCGGTCAGCCGGGCCGGGTGGCCCCGGAGAAGGGCATCGTGGACATCGGATCGACGCTCACGACGTCGCCTGGATGCGTCGCGTGCACCAGCTTGCCGCCGCCGAGGTAAATCCCGACGTGGCTGATCGGGCTGTAGAAGAACACCAGGTCGCCGGGCTGCAGCTGGCTGTGGGACACCCGGGTGCCGGCGCCGATCTGGGCGCTGGACGACCGCGGCAGTGAGACGCCGGCTTGCGCCCACGCCATCATGGTGAGCCCGGAGCAGTCCCAGGAGCCCGGGCCTTCCGCGCCATAGGCGTATGGCTCGCCGAGCTGGGCGAGCGCGAAGTCGATCGCCACCTGGGCGCGCTGCGACGCCGGCACGTCCGGCGGTGCGGCTTCGCTGCCGCCGCCGCGGCTGGCACGCTCGCTCGCGGCGTCTCGCTCTCGCGCAACTCGTTCCGCGTCGAGCCTGGCCCGTTCCTCGGCCTCCAGAGTGGCCAGCAGGTCCTCGGCCGCGACGAGGTGCTTCTCGATGACCTGCTGCTGCTCGGCGAGATCGGCTTCGACAGCCTTCTTGCGCTGCGCCTGCTCCTCGGCGAGCAGCTCCTCCTCGCGCAACCGCTGCTGCTCCGCTTCGACGGCGGCGAGCTGGCCGGCTTGCTGGTTCACGTACGCGTCCATGATCGAGGCGCGCGCGAGGAACTGCGCCGGGTCGGTGGCGAGGAGCGCGTTCAGCGTCGGGTCGACACCGCCGGCCCGGTAACTGGCTGCGGCGAAGTCGCCCAGCTCGCTTGCCAGCTCGGTGACCCGGGCTTGCTGCCGCTGCACGGCCCGCTGCGCGCTGTCCAGCCGGCGTTGCACCTCGGCCAGCTCGTCGGTGGCTGCGTTGTAGCGCTCGGTCGCCTGCTCGGCCTGGTGGTACAGGGTGTCGACCTGTCCGCGTACCTCGTCGAGCGTCGGCTGCGGATCGGCATGACCAGCGGGGGCGGCTATCAGGACGGAGGAGGCGAGCGTGCACAGCAGGAACGCAGCAATGGCCGGACGCGAGACACGCGTCGACGGCCGGCGGCTGGCAGGGGATGCAGGCACCGGCCGGCACCTTAGCCACCGGTCCTACCCGCGGCAACTCTGGCTGGGGCGTTTCGGCGAGTGCGTCATCGAGCCGGTTCGCCGGGCCAGGGCGGGCCGGAGCCGGGCTGCTGCTGCGCGGCGGCGAGCCGCGGGACCAGCTCGACATCGACACTGCCGCACCACCGGCAGCGCACCTGCTCCAGCGTGTCGGCGAGCACGTCGGTCTCCTCCACGCGCGGCTCGCCGTTCAGGTCGAGATGGACGTACTCACGCACCCGGCTGGAGCGCAGCACGTCGAAGCGGGTGAGGTTCCCGCACTGCGTGCACCGCCATCGGGTGGTCGGCGTCGGCACCGGCCCGCCCACGTTCCGCTCCGATCGTCAGCTCACATCGTCCGCAGGGCCCTTCGGGCGGACCCGCACCCGCCGACGCTACGCGCCTACCGACCTCACCCTCTGGAATGACCACGTACACCACCCGTGCCCGTACATCACCAGGCCTGCCCGCCTGCTGAGGTACGGACTCGCCTGGTGATGGCTTCCAGTCAGAGCCCGCCAAACTCGAGCCGAGCCTTCCTTGGCGCGCCGCCGCGGCATTGTCGGTGGTGCTGCCTAACGTCCACCCATGGGCATGGTCCA
Organism: Jiangellaceae bacterium; assembly: GCA_014534205.1. Classification (GTDB taxonomy): domain Bacteria; phylum Actinomycetota; class Actinomycetes; order Jiangellales; family Jiangellaceae; genus JACVRX01. Next base: position 2,786 of record JACVRX010000040.1, on the reverse strand, counting down.
GGGCACCCTGGACGCGCTCGGCACCCCACTCGTCGCGACCACGTTCGTCGTCGTCGACCTGGAGACCACCGGCGGCTCACCGACAGCCAACGCGATCACCGAAGTAGGTGCGGTCAAGGTGCGCGGCGGCGAGGTGCTCGGCGAGCTCCAGACCCTGGTCCAGCCGGCGACGAGCATCCCGCCTTTCGTCGCGGTCCTCACCGGCATCACCGACGCCATGGTCGCGACGGCACCACGGATCGAGGCGGTGCTCCCCGCGTTCCTCGAGTTCGCCGGCGACGCGGTGCTGGTCGCACACAACGCCCCCTTCGACGTCGGGTTCCTCAAAGCCGCCTGCGAAGCGACCGCACACCGCTGGCCTGGCCTCCCGGTCATCGACACCGCGCGGCTCGCCCGTCGCGTCCTCGCCCGCGACGAAGCCCACGATTGCCGTCTCGCCACCCTGGCGCGCGTCCTCAAGACCGGCACCATGCCCACGCACCGGGCGCTCGACGACGCCCGGGCCACCGTGGATGTGCTGCACAGGCTGATCGAGCGACTGGGCAACGTCGGCGTCCACACCGTCGAGGAACTGGCGACCTGGCAGAGCACCGTCACGCTGGCGCAGCGGCGCAAGCGCTACCTCGCCGAAACACTTCCGCACGCGCCGGGGGTGTACCTGTTCCTCGACAGCGGCGGCGCGACCCTCTATGTCGGCAAGAGCAAGGACATGCGTGCCCGGGTCCGCACCTACTTCACGGCCTCCGAGACGCGCCGTCGGATGACCGAGATGGTCGCGATCGCGGAGTCGGTCACCGGAATCGAATGCGCGACCCCGTTGGAGGCGGAGGTCCGTGAGCTGCGTCTGATCGCCGAGCGGAAGCCCCGCTACAACCGCCGGTCGCGGTTCCCCGAGCATGCGACTTGGCTGAAGCTCACGGTGGAGCCGTTTCCCCGGCTGTCGCTGGTGCGGGAGGTGAAGCCCGACCGCGCGACGTACGTCGGTCCGTTCGGATCCCGCCGGCTGGCGGAGGCGGCCATGACTGCGGTGCACGAGGCGGTTCCCATCCGGCAGTGCACGGAGCGGCTTACGCCGGGACGGCACCGCTCAGCCTGTGCGCTCGCCGAGATGGGCCGCTGCGGTGCGCCGTGCGAGGGCCGGGAGTCGGTCGCCGCATATGCGCAGCACGCGGCGGCGGTACAGCTCGCGTTCACTGCGGACGCTCGCGCAGTGGTCGAGCGGCTGCGCGCCCGTATCGAGCGGCTGGCCGCAACCGAGCGGTACGAGGAAGCGGCGGTGCACCGCGACCGGATGACGGTCCTCGTCCGGACCACGACACGCACCCAGCGCATCGCCGCGTTCGCTGCGGTCACCCAGCTGGTCGCCGCCCGCCGCCGGGAGGTCGGCGGCTGGGAGCTGCACGTTGTCCGCAACGGCAAGCTGGCCGCGGCCGGTGTGACGCCAGCTGGGGTGAATCCGCGGCCGTCCATCGACGCGCTCGTCGCGACCGCAGAAACCGTCACTCCTGCCCCGCCGCCGTTGCCGGCGGCCAGCATCGAGGAGGCGGAGTGCGTCCTGCGCTGGCTGGAGACACCAGGCACCCGGCTGGTCGACGTCGACGGTGTGTGGGCGCTCCCTGCCGCCGGCGGCGGACTCGCCGGCGTCGCGGCCGGCAGCGAGCAGGCGGACCGCACGGCTCGGCCGTTCGACGACCGGCGGCGCCTACGGCCGTCGCGCTGAGAGCGCGCACCTGTGCTCCCGCCACGCCAACGGCGGTCGCCCCGGCCTCGCACGCGTGCTCACCGAGGTGCGTGGATGGCAACCGCCACGGCGCTGCTTGCGTCCGCATCGCCCGTCACCCAGCTCGTTTTCCTGGTATCGCCACGACGGCGTGGTCCGTTGCCTCATGCTGCGCCGGCTTCCGGCGATCCGGAACCGCACCGGCGTGGCCGAGGCGTGCGACCCCGGGCTGCACATCGTCGTGCCGCTGCTTGCGATCGCGGCTGGCTCGAGTACGGCCCGCAGCCGTGCTTCGAGGTAGCGGGCACGGATGCTCCGCCACGGGCGATGACGGCGATGACGGCCCGAATCGAGCTGCGCCCGATCGTGCTGTCGGCACTGCTGGTGGTGGTGTGAGTGGCGTACAGACTGGTTCACGGCGCGGTGTCGACAGGTACCCGTAGACCTTCGTGGACGTGACCGAGCTCGGCTACGGCCGGGTCCTGCTGACTGTCTCGGCATCACGGCGCTCTTCCTGGGCAGCGCGGCGCGCGCCCTGGTCGCCGACCGGCGGCTGGCGAGTGCGCCGGCAACGAAATAATCCTCGGGTGGTCATCCCGGTCCACGACCAGAACCCGGCCCGGCGCACACCGCATGTCACCCGACTGCTTCTCGCGCTGAACGTCGTCGCGTTCCTCATCAGCCCGCTTGCTCTCGGCGGGCTCGGTGACTCGAGCGTTCAGGCGGTGTGCGACGTGCAGGCGTTCTTCGACCGGTGGGCGGCAATTCCCCGCGAGCTGACGACCGGCGACCCGCTGCCGCTCGTCGCCGGCCAAGCGGCGTTGGACGCCAGCGGGAATCCCGGCTGCCTGCTCGTCCGACCCGACTACGAGAAGATCCCGATCGTCTCGGCGGTCACCGCCATGTTCCTGCACGGTGGCTGGGCGCACCTGCTCGGCAACATGCTGTTCCTGTTCGTCTTCGGCAACAACGTCGAGGACCGGCTCGGTCACCTCCGGTTCCTGCTCTTCTACCTGGTGTGCGGGATCGCCGCGACGTACGCCTTCGCGTTCACGGCACCGACCGC
>JACVRX010000118.1 GCA_014534205.1 Jiangellaceae bacterium | reverse complement strand
TCCGCGTCCGGTCTGCAGGCCGTTGACCACGAAATCGCCACCGTTACCGATGGACTGCTCGATCTCGACGTCGGTGACATCCTGGTGTCCGGTTGGCGGAAGTACGCTGCTCTCAGCAAAGCCGCAAAAAGCACGCTGACAGCTCCGGACAGCGAAGAAGTGGTCGCGCTGGCGACGCATAAGATAACCTTCACTCACCGGCCGCACATTGACCTGTTTGTCAACGATGCCAAGGTCAATACGCTCGAATTCGAATTGATTTTGGCGTTCGATTTGAGCGGCGTCCTGGCAGTGGTCAAGTCGGGCAAGCTGGTCGCCTTGCGCGCGGGCAAGTGCGTGTTGACCGCCACGCTAAGCCTGGAGAAGGGACAATTGGCACGGCGGCAAGGGCACATCGATCTCCCGCTGGTCGTTCAGCTCCATCCACCCGTCACCTTGCTGGACGACAACCGCATGCCTTAGACCGTGATCGTGACGGCATCTCCCGGAGCGAGCCGCAGCCGGTTGGCAGCGCTACTTCCATTTACTGCCAGCGCGAGCTGACCCGCCGAGTCGACGAATAGCACCAGCTGGCCGGACGGAACGTCGGCAAAGGTGCGGCCGCGCATTACACGGAGCGCCGAGCCAGCCGTCTCAACCTGTATCGCGCCTGGTGGCAACTCCGCAGCAAAGACGTGGTCCGGGTGCGCTGCGAGCTGCACGTTGCCAAAGTGGTCGATGGTCAACACTTCGGTCTGGAGCCGCCCGGGCATTACCTCCGTCTGTGGCGCCGGCAGGCGGACCAGCGCCGGCAGGCTGATCGCAGAGCCGAGCGCAACCAACGGCAGACCAGCCGCCAAATGGGCAGCGGCAGGTGCGAAAACATCGCGTCCGTCGAAGGTCAGTGCCGGCGTCTCCAGTCGGTAGGCGGGTTCAGTGAGCTCGACGGCGGCGGACACGCCGCCACAGGCGTCCGCGGCCCACGGCAGCAGGCCGTTGTCCGGACCGACGAGCACCATGTCGCCGGCGGCCAGCGCGACCCCGCGCCGCTCGGTGCCCACTCCGGGATCGACAACCGCGACGACGACCGACGCTGGTAGATAGCCGACGGTCTGCGCCAGCATGGCCGCACCGTGGCGGATGTTGCCGGGAGGTACGTCGTGGCTGATGTCGATGACCTGGCTGGACGGGGCGATCCGGGCGATGACTCCCTTGCACGCCGCGACGAAGCCATCCCGATGGCCGTAGTCGGTCAGCAACCAGATCCACCGGTACCTGTCCACTCGTCCTCCACGCGCCTGCTGAAGTCAGGCCGGCTGGGTGCTGGCGACCCACTCCGCAACCCGCGTGCCGAGCACCGGCAGGCTGATCGTGGCGGCACCGAGCACGACGTCGTGGAAGCCCTTGACGTCGAACCGATCGCCGAGCCCACGCCGAGCGTCGCTGCGCATCCGCGCGATTTCGCGCTGTCCGACCTTGTAGGCCAGCGCCTGCGCCGGCATGCCGATATACCGGTCGACCTCCACCGTGATGGTGTCGAGGTCCACGGGCATGTGCTCGGCGAGGAAGTCGATGGCCTGCTGCCGGGTCCAGCCGAACGCGTGCAAGCCGGTGTCGACCACCAGCCGGCCGGCCCGCCACGCGTCCGACGCGACCAGACCGAGCCGGTCCAGCGGTGTGTCGTACAGATCCATCTCGTCGGCGAGCCGCTCCGCGTAGAGCGCCCAGCCCTCGACGAAAGCCGTGTGTGCCCAGCTCATCCGCCGGAACTTCGGAAGGTCCGTGCGCTCCGTGGCGATGGCGAGCTGTAGGTGGTGGCCTGGGATCGCCTCGTGATACGCGATGGACGCCGTCGGGAAGCGGGCTCGTTCGGTGGGTTCGTGCAGGTTCACGTGGTACTCGCCCGGCCGGCTGCCGTCCGGCGCCGGGGGCGTGTAGTACGCACCAGGGACGTCGGCCGCCAAGAACTCCGGCACCGGGGTGAGCACGCAGGCCGCTTGCGGGAGGATGCCGAACCAGTCCGACATCCGCGCGGTCGCGCCCTCGAGGCAGCGCCTGGCGTGCTGGAGTACCGCGTCGCCGTCGCGGTACCGCAGGTCGGGGTCGTTCTTGAGCCTGGCGAAGATCTGCTGTATGTCCGACGTGCCGAGTGCCCGGGCACCGATCTCGGCGAACTCGGCGCGCAGCGCGCCGGTGACCTCGTCGAGACCGATCTGGTGCAGCTCTGCGGCCGTGAGCGGTAGGCCGGTGTGGTGCTCGATGAGCACGTGGTAGAGATCTTCTCCCTCCCGCAGATGGCACAGGCCGGGCCGGTCGTCGGGACGCGCCGCCGAGAGCAACTGGGTACGGAAGACGTCGCCGTAACGGCCGAACGCCGGGCGCAGGAGGTCACGGACCGCCGCGGTCATCTGCTCTCGCCACCGCGGAGTGCCGTCCCATTCCGGCGGGCCCGCCAGGGTAACGAACGGATCAGTGTCGAGCGGCGAGGCAAGGTAGCTCTCGACCTGGTGCAGCGACCGGGTCACGTTGATGTGAGCAGGGGTACGGCCCGCACGGATCCCGTCGACGTACCGCTGCGTTGCCTCGTCGAGCATGCGGGCGAGCTCGCCGATCCGTGTCAGCGCCATCTGCGCGTGCTGCGGCTCCGGCGCACGCAGCTGAGAGGCAAGCATCAGCAGCTGGGCGTGGGCTCCTTGCATTTGGTCCGGCGCGAGCTCGACGAAGCGGTGCTCGATCGACGTGATCGCGTCTTCGAGCTCGTACATCAGCAGGTCACGGGTGACTCGATCGGCCTCGTCCAGACCCTGCCCGTCGAGCCGGGCCGCTCGATCGCGCAGCTGCGACCACGTGCGCCGGAACCGTTGCTCGGCTTCGACGGAGAGCTCGTCGGCCCGGTCGTCGTAGCGGTGGTCGCCGAAGAACGAGGCAGTCAACGGACTGGCCTGGAGCTTCGCCTCCCAGTACTCGTCGGCCAGGGTGCGCAGATCCGTGGACGTGGTCATGGTGGCCATCCTGCCGGAACCGGCACGGGCCTCGACTCAGCGCAGCCGGGTCACCGCTCGCCGGGCCGAACCCACACGTCCCGCCTGTCGTCGTTGACCGCCAACGGCCGCAGGTCGAGCCGCCGGTAGCCAGCGAGCAGGTCGGTCATGCTGTCCGACCGTCCGTCGGCTGGGTTTCGTCCACGTGTCCAAATGTGATCAGACGGGTGCCTCGCCGCCAGTCGTCCGGCCAGACATCGACCCGGCGGTGATGTCTACCAAGGCGCCGGATCGGTATCCGGCTGCGCGTTGGTCGCCTGCGTCGACTCTGCCCGGCTGGTGTCCGCCGGATGCTCGACCAGCGCGAGCACGCGGGAGGCCATGAACCGAGCGGTCCGAACCGGGTTGCCGGTCCGGGTCACCTCGGCCACTTCGACGACGTTGCGGCCTTGGGTGATCTCCACCCTGCGGCCGGCCTTGGTGGCCACCACGTCGTAGCTACGGGCACCGCCGCCGGCGTCGATGACGATCTCGACCCGGTCGCCTCTCATCCGGCCACCTCCCGACGCTCGACGTATGTGCCGACCGCCATTCGATCATCTGAAACCGGCGATGCCGCGAGCCAGCATCGCGGCTGACCCGCGGCATCGCGGAGTGGTGGAGGTGCCGGGAATCGAACCCGGGTCCTTCGTCGACTTGCCTGGGCTTCTCCGGGCGCAGCCTGCGATGTCTCTACTCGGCTCCGGTGATCCTGCAGGCGGGTTCACCGTGACGAGCCCAGTCGCGTTGGTGTCCCTTCCGGTCCCGCGACCGTACCGAAAGGCGAAGCTTCCTCACTGATGCCGAGCACCGGGGCGGAAGCATCCCCGGGTCGACAGACTTCGTTGCTCCTGCTCAGGCGGCGAGAGCGAAGTCAGTGCGCTTAGCGTTGGCACTTGTAACGTTGCCGCGTTGGTTAGCGAGATCACGCGACATCCTCGGCCCGCTTCCCCCGGTTCGACGAACGAAGTCGAAACCGTTCACCCCCATGTTCAGTTGTCAACTCGCTTCGGCAGCGACCGCTGTCATTGCCGGAGTTGGAGCCCGGACGGGCTGGCGTGCTCGCACGGCCCGTCCAGGCTACTCGTACTAACGTCCGACGACCATCACAGATTCCGGCGTAACGCGTGAGCGTTCGTACCCGAGCGTGACGAGTCGCGGTGTTGTCAGTCGTGGCCCAGTTGTTCGAACACATGTTCGCGGGCGCGGCGGCGATCTCCGGTTGGGCCGAGTTGGTCGGCCGGGATGCGGTCAGTGGCCCGGCGGCGCCGCAGCTGCGGGGTGGGACGCCTCGGAACGGTTGTGCGCTGTGGGGGAGGACGCTGCTCGCCCGCCGCATCTCCGACACCAACCAGCGCCGCAGCCGGTCCCGTTCGCGGCCGATGAGCTGGCCCCGCCGCAGCGGCGACTCACCGCGCGAGACCCAGCGGGAGCTGGAGACCTCCAACCGGCTGGAGCAGCACCAGGCGACGGCGCCGGATCAGCCAGCGCGGACGAAACGCGCTGAGGCGCGCCGCGCCCTGGTGAGCTGTCCGCGGTGTCGGCCGCGGCCATCTTCCGGGCCGCGGTGGACCGCGGACGCGCGCGGGCCGTGACGGCGACGAGGCGCTGACGCGGCCTGACTCAGCGTTACTACATGCG
>JACVRX010000075.1 GCA_014534205.1 Jiangellaceae bacterium | reverse complement strand
GCATGGCGGCTTACTGGAGGTGCAGCGTCTGGCTGGGACCGCCTGGGGAGGTGCTGCGCCGGCGGCGGTTCGGCGCCACGCTCGGCCCTCGGCGGGTCCGGACAGTGATCCAGACAGTGATTTGTCCGAAGCCGATAAGGGTGCAAATCCGGTTTGCGCGGGACCGGCGGCGCGGCAAAAAAGACGTCCCCAGATGGCTTTCCGGGCCTGCATCATGTCTAAAAGCGTCTCCGGGTGGCTTCTGGGCCCTTCCTCGTGTCGAAGTCCGCGTCCGAGGGTGTTCAAGCCGTTCACGATCGCCTCGAACGCTTGGTGCGCTGTCGCACCGCGATGTCGATCGGGCTGCCGGCGAAGCCGAACTCCTCTCGCAGCCGCCGCTCCACGAAACGGAGGTAAGACGCCTCCAGGAAGCAGGTCGTGAACAGGACGACCCGCGGTGGTCTGGTGCTCGCCTGGGTGGCGAACAGGATTCGCGGCTGCCGGCCGCCACGCACCGGGTGAGGGTGCGCGGCCACGAGTTGGCCGAAGAACGTGTTGAGCCGGCCGGTCGGTACCCGGGTCTCCCAGCCGGCCAACGCGGTGTCGAGCGCGGGAACCAGCCGGTCGACGTGGCGGCCGGTCAGCGCCGACACGTTCACCCGTGGTGCCCATGCAACGCGAGCCAGCTGCCGGTCGATCTCCTTCTCGAGTATCCGCCGCCGGTCGTCGTCGACGAGATCCCACTTGTTGAACGCGAGCACCAGTGCCCGGCCCGCGTCCACCACCATCGATATGATCCGCAGATCCTGCTCGGACAGCGGCTCGCTCGCGTCGGACAGCACCACGGCAACCTCGCACCGGTCGATGACCGCCGCGGTACGCAGCGACGCGAAGTATTCGGCGCCTGACGCCTCCCGCACGCGTCGTCGGATACCCGCGGTGTCGACCAACCGCCAGGTACGGCCACCGAGCAAGACCAGCTCGTCCACCGGGTCTACGGTGGTCCCGGCGACCGCGTCGACCACCACCCGCTCTGCGCCGGCCAACCGGTTGAGCAAGCTCGACTTACCTACGTTCGGCCGGCCCAGGATCGCGACCCGACGCGGGCCAGCGCTCGCCACGTCGACTATCACCGCCGGTGCGCCGGGAAGAGCGGCCAGGACAGCGTCCAGCAAGTCGCCGCTCCCCCGCCCGTGCAACGCGGACACCGGGTACGGCCGGTCAAGCCCGAGGCTCCACAGTGTCGCGGCGTCCGCCTCGCCGCCGAGACTGTCCACCTTGTTGGCCGCCAGTACGACCGGTTTGCCCGCTCGCCGCAGCACCCGCGCGACGGCCTCGTCCGCGTCGGTCGCGCCCACCACGGCGTCGACGACGAACACCACCACGTCCGCCGCTGCCGCCGCCAGCTCCGCCTGGGCCGTGATCGTCGCCGCCATGCCGGCGGCATCCGGATCCCAGCCGCCGGTGTCGACGAGGGTGAACTGGCGCCCCGACCATTCCGCGTCGTAGGCAACACGGTCCCGCGTCACCCCGGGGACGTCCTCGACGACGGCTGCCCGCCGGCCCAGCATCCGGTTCACCAGCGTGGACTTGCCCACGTTGGGCCGGCCGACGACTGCGACGACGGGCAGCGGCCCGACGTCGCCGGCGTCAACGAAGGCCGGCTCGTCGGGCAACAGCTCGGCGTGGGCCTCCGGCTGCACGTCGCCGGTCACGGCAGCTCGCTCGCGACGGTGCCGAAGACGCCGGCCGCCGAATACCGCTTGACGACGGCCGCGTGGTGCGCTGCAAGGGCGGCCTGCAGCTTCTGACCGGCTGCCGAGAGCGCCGCTGCCGAGCGACTCCATCCGGGCGGCAGCATTATTCGGGGGCCGAACACGACGTCCAGTCGGGCACGCAGCGCAGGCAGCTGCCAGGCTGCGGTGCCGCGCGCACCCACGCCGAGAGCGACGACCGGCACGACCGGCGCGCCGGACCGCAGGGCGAACCAGGCCAGCCCCGGGCGCACGTCCGCGAAGTTTCCCAGCCCGCGCCGGCCTTCCGGGTACAGGACGAGCACTCGCCCGGCCTCCAGCGTCGCGAGACCTTTCATCAGTGCAGTCCGGTCCATCCGCGAGCGATCGACCGGGATCTGCCCGATGCCGCGCAGGAACCAGCCCAGCGGGCCCCAGAACATCTCCTTTTTGACCACGCAGTGAATGGGCCGGGGCGACGCACCCATGAGAAGCGGACCGTCCAGGAAGCCGGTGTGGTTCGCGGCGAGGATCACCGGACCCCGCTCGGGAACCAGACCAGCGTCATGCACGTGCACCGACCACGCTCGCAGCACCACCTGAGCGGTGCGCCACCCTGCCGCCGCGCCAACCGCAGTGGGGACCAACGCAGTCACCGCGGCGTCACCCCGGCGCGCCGCCGGACCAGGTCGAGCACGGCGGCCACCGTCTCGTCCACGCTGAGGTGCGACGAGTCCACGACGTCGACTCCGTCCGCCGGGTGGAGGAACCGTGCGACGGTGGCGTCGTCGGCGTCGCGGCGCACCACTTGGTCACGGGTCGCCGCGACCGCCTCCGGGTGCGCGTCCCCGTGGACGTCGTGGGCTCGGCGCGCCAGCCGCGTGTTCTCGCTGGCGGTCAACAGCACCCGCACCGGGGCATCCGGCGCCACCACCGTGGTGATGTCCCGGCCCTCGACGACGACTCCGCCCTCCTCGACGATCTCGCGCTGGCGGCGTACCAGCTCCGAGCGCACGCCGAGGTTGGTGGCCACCATGCTCACCACCGACGAGATACGTGACTCCCGGATCACCGTCCCCACGTCGACGGCGCCGACGTGCACGGTGGGGTGGTGCGGGTCCATACCGATGGTGAGCGGCAGCTGCGTGGCCAGGGCGGCGACCCGCCTGTGGTCGCGCAGATCCGCTCCCTGTTCCAGCAGCCACCAGGTGAGCGCCCGGTACATCGCTCCGGTGTCGAGGTAGCGCAGTGCGAGTGCCTGGGCGACGCGCCGGGCAACCGTCGACTTTCCCGACCCGGACGGTCCGTCGATGGCCACCACGAGCGACGACGGCGACACCAGCCCTCCTGTTCGCCGGGACCCCGTCAGGACGAGGGTAGTGCCGGCCCGTGCATGGTCCAGCCGGCAGCCAGCAACGCCTCGCCGAGAGCACGCTCGGCGCCCGGCTGCACGTCGAGTTCAACGACACCGACCGGCTGCCCGGGCCGGTGCTCTATCCGCACGTCCTCGACGTTTACGCCGGCGCGGCCGACATCGGCGAACAACCTGGCGAGCTGCCCGGGACGGTCGTCGACGATCACCGCGACCGTCACGTACACGGTGGCCGGCGCGCCGTGCTTTCCTGGTAGCCGGCGTCTGCCCGCGCTGCCGCGGGAGAGGAGCTCGGCCAGTGCAGTCTTGCCGCCGTCGGTGTCGCCTGGGCCGCCGCGTAGGGCGTCCAACGCCTGGTCTAGATCCGCGCGCAAGGCGGACAATACCTGCGCGACGGCGCCGGCGTTCGCGGCCAGGATCTCGCTCCACATGCCCGGGTCCGCAGCTGCCACCCTGGTCACGTCGGAGACACCGGGGCCGGCCAGGCGCAGCTCGTGGTCCGGCGGTTCCACGAACCGACCCGCGACCAGCGCCGCGACCAGATGCGGCGCATGCGAGACGAGCGCAACCGCGGCGTCGTGGTCGGCAGGCGACATGGTGACCGGCACGGCGCCGGCGAGCCGGGCCACCTCGAGCGCCCGGGTGACTGCCTGGGGGTCGGTGTGATCTTCGGGGCAGAGGACCCAGGGCCGCCCGTCGAACAGGTCGACGAGCCCGGCTCGGGGACCAGACACCTCGCGCCCAGCCATCGGATGGCCACCGACGTACCGTCCCGGCTCGGCAGCCAACGCGCGGACCTCACCGGCCGGTAGCGCCTTGACGCTCGCCACGTCGGTCGCGTACTCCGCGAGGCGATCGTCGAGTACAGCGGCGACCGTCGAGCCCGTTGCGGTGGGCGGGACGGCGACCACAGCCAGCGCCGCCGGCAGCGCGTGTGGCTCGTGGCGTCGCCCGGCCCCTAGCCGGACGGCCTCGGCCAGCGCTGCCGGATCCCGGTCGAGCAGTGTCACGTCGACGCCAGCCCGGCGCAACGCCAGCCCCACTGACGTGCCGAGCAGGCCGGTGCCGACCACGATCACACCGCCGGCCAGCGTCTTGCCGTTCACGACTCTGCCTCCTGCCTGAGATCAGTGCGCAGCGTGCGAGCGCCGTGCAGGTAGACGTGCCGCAGTTCGCTCGCCTCGCGCGCAGTATCGACGTGAGCAAGCAGCCGCACCACCCGGGGCATGGCATCGACGACGTCGAGCTCCTGCGCACACAGCAAGGGCACGTCGTCGATGCCCAGGGATCGAGCAGCGGACGCCGGGAACTCCGACCGCAGGTCCGGCGTCGCCGTGAACACGATGCTCACCAAGTCCGCCGGTTGCAGGTCGTTGCGCGCCAGGACGGCGGCCACTAGCTCGGCCACCCGCTCGAGCAGGTGCTCCCGCACGTCGACCTCGAGCTGAGTTGCCCCGCGCACGGCACGCAGCGCCATCTACAACCCAACCTCTTGGTAGAGCCGGCCGACCTCGTCGCGGGTGAGCGCACGGGTGCGACCGGGTTTCAGCTCGCCAAGCGCGACCGGCCCGATCCGGGTGCGCACCAGCCGTTCTACCGGATGGCCCACGGCGGCGAGCAGCCGCCGGACGACGTGCTTGCGTCCCTCGTGCACGGTGATCTCTATCATGACCCGGCCCGCGGCGTGGCCGACCACCCGGAACCCGTCAACAGCCACAAGGCCGTCGTCGAGCTCCACCCCGGCGCGCAGCCGCCGCCCGATGTCGCGTGCTATCGGCCCAGCGACGTCGGCCAGGTATGTCTTCGCCACACCGTAGCTGGGGTGGGTCAGTCGGTGGGCCAGCTCTCCGTCATTGGTCAGCAGGATCAAGCCTTCGGTGTCCGCGTCCAGCCGCCCGACGTGGAAAAGCCGGCCGGTCCGCGTGCCGACGTAGTCGGCGAGGCTGGGCCGCCCATGCGGGTCGCGCATCGTGCTGACGACGCCGCGCGGCTTGTTCAACGCCAGGTAGAACACGCCGGACTCGCCCGTCGGAACCCGTAGACCATCGACCTTGATGACGGCTCGGGCCGGGTCCACTCGAGTCCCGAGCTCACGGACTACTCGGCCGTCGACTTCGACGCGGCCGGCGCGGATCAGTTCTTCGCAGGCGCGGCGGCTTCCGACGCCCGCCGCGGCGAGCACTTTCTGGAGCCGGACAGCGTGGTTGGCTGCGTGCTCAGCCGGCACCGTCCACGTCCTGGACGTCGGGCAGCAGCGGCGCAAGCGGCGGCAGCTCCGCCAGCGAAGCCAGCCCCAGCCGCTCCAGGAACATCGACGTGGTGCGGTACAGGACCGCACCGCTGTCGAGATCGACACCGGCCTCCTCGACCAGGCCGCGGGTCAGCAGCGTGCGCATGACGCCGTCGCAGTTCACCCCGCGCACCGCGGACACCCGTGAGCGGGTTACCGGCTGCTGATAAGCCACCACCGCGAGCGTCTCGAGCGCCGCCTGGGTCAACCGTGCGTGCCGGCCGTCGAGCACGAAGCGCTCGACGACCGGCGCACAGTCCGCTCTGGTATAGAGGCGCCAGCCGCCGCCGACATCGCGCAGCTCGAAACCCCGCCCGGTGGCGGTGTACTCGTCCGCGAGCTCGCGCAGGACCGCTGCTACCTCGGAGCGCGGCCGCTCGAGCACCTGCGCGAGCAGCACGTCGGGCACCGGTTCGTCGACCACCAGCAGGACCGCCTCGATGGCGGCGTACAGCGTCGGCTCCGTCTCGGTCACGTCTGCGCACCGACCCAGCGCACCGTCAATTCACCCAGCGGGTTCAGCTGCTCGAACGCCACGAGCCGATCCCGGTACAGGTCGAGCAGCGCGAGGAAGCGGGCCACCACCAGCGCGACCGTACGACAGTCCGCGGACAGCGCCCGGAACGTCGCCGTGCCGGACGGCCGCAGCCGATCCGCGATCATGTCAGCCTGTTCTGCGACGCTGACCGCAGGAGCGTGCAGGTGCTCCGTCGCCAGTTCCGGTTGCGGCTTCGGCTCGAGCGCGCACCGGGCGAGCTCGGCAAGTTGCTCGGGAGCAACGGCGAGCATCACCTCGGGTAGCAACGCGGTGTATCGGCCTTCCAACCGCACCGCTCGCGGGAAGCGCAGCGACTCGTCGGCGAGCCGGGCCGCGAAGAACTCCGCGACCCGTTTGTAGGCGCGGTACTGCAACAAGCGGGCGAACAACAGGTCGCGAGCTTCGAGCAGGGCGATGTCCCACTCGTCCTCCACCTTTCCGGCCGGCAGCAGCCGAGCGGTCTTGAGGTCGAGCAGGGTCGCCGCCACGACCAGGAACTCGCTGGTCTGGTCCAGGTCGATGTCGCCCGCCGCGCGCACGTAGCCGATGAACTCGTCGGTCACCTGCGACAACGCCACCTCGGTGATGTCGAGCTGGTGCTTCGCGATCAGGCTGAGCAGGAGGTCGAATGGGCCGTCGAAGTTGGCCAGGTGTACTTCGAACTGGTCGGCGAGCGCGGACGGCGCCGGCGTCGGATCGTCGATCAGCTCCTGGACCGCGCCACCGGCCACCTGGCCAGCACCTCCCTGGCGAGCTGCCGGTAGGCCGCAGCGCCCGGCGAGTCGGGCGCGAAGCTGGTGATCGGCAGCCCGGCCACCGTGGTTTCGGGGAAGCGGACGGTGCGGGCGATGACGGTGTGGAACACCTTGTCGCCGAACGCTTCGACCAACCGGGCGAGCACCTCGCGGCCGTGCACCGTGCGCGAGTCGTACATGGTCGCGAGCAGACCTTCGATCTGCAGCCGCGGGTTCAGCCGGTCGCGAACCTTCTCGATGGTCTCCTGCAACAGCGCAACCCCTCGCAACGCGAAGTACTCGCATTCCAGCGGCACGATGACACCGTCGGACGCGGTGAGCGCGTTGACCGTCAGCATGCCGAGGGATGGTTGGCAGTCGACCAGCACCACGTCGTAGGCCTCCAGCAGCGGGTACAGCGCGCGGGACAGCGCCTGCTCCCTTGCGACCTCGCTCACCAGCTGAATTTCGGCCGCCGACAGGTCGATGTTGCTGGGCAGCAGGTCCATGCCTTTGACCGGGGTTTCCTGCAGGACGTCGTCAACGCGGATGCCGCGCTCCATCACCAGGTTGTAGATCGAGAGCTCGAGATCATGCGCGTCGATGCCAAGCCCGACGGACAGCGCGCCTTGCGGGTCGAAGTCGACAAGCAGCACGCGCCGGCCGTAATCGGCCAGCGCTGCACCGAGGTTGATGGTGGTCGTCGTCTTCCCGACGCCGCCCTTCTGGTTGCACATCGCGACCACGCGGGCCGGACCGTGCTCGGCCACGGGCGGCGGCTCGGGGAAGTCCCGCAGCGGCCGCTGAGTCGGTCCGAGGTCGGTATCCGGCGCATCCGGGCCGGCGACATCGAGCCGCTGCTCGAAGCCGTCGACGAGCACGTCCGTGCCGGTTACTCGAGTCGAGGTGTCCACGAGCGGTCAGTGCTCCCTCGCCACGATCGTCCGCTGACGGCTCGCTAACCTACCCCGCTCCAACGGCCGTCCAACGGCGGCGCGCCACGGCCAGGCAACCGAAATCTGTCAGCCAAGCGCGCGCGGATGGGCAGCGGCATAAACCTCGCGGAGCCGGTCCACAGTCACCAGGGTGTAGATCTGAGTCGTCGTCACGGAGGCGTGCCCGAGCAGTTCCTGCACCACGCGCACGTCGGCGCCGCCGTCGAGCAGGTGCGTGGCGAACGAGTGCCGGAGCGTGTGCGGCGACGCGGGTGTGTCCAGATGCGCGCGCTCGGCGGCCGTCCGCAGCACCGTCCACGCGCTCTGCCGAGACAACCGGCTTCCGCGGGCGTTCAGGAACAGCGCCGGTGTCGCGGTGCCCTTCGCTGCCAGGGTCGGCCGTGCGCGTACCAGGTACGCGTCCACCGCCTGGCGGGCGAAGCTGCCGACCGGCACCAGCCGGTGTCTGCCTCCCTTACCGCGCAACAGCACGGTGCCCGACTCGAGGTCGAGGTCGTCGCGGTCGAGGCCTACCGCCTCGGAGATGCGGGCCCCGGTGCCGTAGAGCACCTCGAGCAGCGCATGATCACGAAGAGCCAGCGGTGAACCGTCTCCTGCCGCTGCGCCGAGTAGCTTCTCGACCTGGTCCACCGAGATCGCCTTCGGCAGCCGCCGCGGCGGTGTCGGTGGGCGAATACCCCTTGCCGCGTCGTCCGGCACCGCACCCTCACGGTGCAGGAACCGGTGCAGCCCCCGGACGGCGACAACGGCGCGGGCCGCGGAGCTCGCGCCCAGCGAGAGGTGCACGGCGTCTCCGTCGCGCAGGCTGCGCACGAACGCCGCCACGTCCTCGCCGCCGATCGCCACCGGATCGGTGACGCCGTGGTCGGTCAGAAACCCGACATAACGTCGCAGGTCCCGGCGATACGAGCTGAGTGTGTTCGCCGCCAGACCGCGCTCGACCGCAAGGTGGTCCAGATACCCCCGTACTGCACGTGCCAGCGGGGTCTCGGTCACTCGGCGGCCAGTACCTCACCCAATTCGACGGCCCGCATGCCGTGCGCCTCGGCGACCGGACCGTAGACGACGCGCCCGCCGTGGGTGTTCAGGCCGAGCGCGAGCGCGGGATCGTTACGCAGCGCCGCCCGCCAGCCGTTGTCGGCGAGCTCCACCGCGAACGGAAGCGTGACGTTGGTGAGCGCGTAGGTCGAGGTATGAGGCACCGCGCCCGGCATGTTCGTCACGCAGTAGAAGACCGACTCGTGGACCCGGTAGGCAGGGTCGTCGTGAGTTGTCGGTCGGGAATCCTCGAAGCAGCCGCCTTGATCGATGGCGACATCGACAAGCACGCTGCCCGGGCGCATGCGCTTCACCAGATCGTTGGAGACGAGCTTCGGCGCCTTCGCGCCGGGCACCAGCACCGCGCCGATCACCAGGTCGGCGTCCAGCACCGCCTTCTCCACCTCGAACAGGTTGGATGTGATGGTCTGGGCGTGCCCGCGGTACACCCGGTCGACCTCGCGCAGCCGCGCGACGTTCTTGTCCAGGATCCAGACGTCGGACTGCATGCCCAGCGCGATCTCCGCGGCATTGACCCCGGCCACGCCGGCACCGATGACCACGGTCTTGGCCGCCTTGACGCCCGGTACACCCCCCATCAGCACACCGCGGCCACCCGGTGCCCGCTCCAGGAAGTGGGCACCCACCTGGGTCGCCATCCGGCCGGCGACTTCGCTCATCGGCGCCAGCAGCGGGAGCGACCCGTCGGCGAGTTGCACGGTCTCATAGGCGATCGACGTGACGCCAGCGT
>JACVRX010000018.1 GCA_014534205.1 Jiangellaceae bacterium | reverse complement strand
CTGGCCCCGTTCCCCGCTCAGCGCATGACCGCTGACGACCGGGCACCGGCACGCTGCGCCAGCTCGTCGGCGACGAGATCATGCTGCTATCCCTGTCCGGGTCGGCCAGGAAGCCGCGCGCATGCTGGCCAATGCGAATGCTTGCCCCTTTGGTTCAGCCGTCCACCGAAGAGGAAGACATCACTCGCTGTCAAAAGAGCCATATCCGCGCCCCGCGGGAACCCAACGGCCCGGCCGCGCCGGGTGGGCGAACCAGCCTTCCTCCACCGCGCCGGCCGGAGGCTCCGCGGGCGGCGGCTCGCCCGCTCCGAGCAGAGTGCGGGTCAACCGCTCCTGCGCCGCAAGTAGCTCCTCGGCGGCCGAGTGGACGTCGGATGCCTCGGTGCCATCGGCGTCGCGGGCGGCCGACAGCAGAGTCGCCCGGCGCGTGAGCTCCTTGACGAACGACGCTGGTACCCCGGCCGTGCGTTCCACGACGCGCTGTACGTCAGCCTCCGACAGCTCGATGCCGCCGCCGTAGATCTCCAACAACCGGCGCCGGCCAGCCTCGTCCGGCAGTGGAATGTCGACTGCAAGGTCCACCCGACCCGGCCGCTGTGCCAGCGCTGTCTCCACCAGGTCCACCCGATTGGTGGTGAGCAGGAAGCACACGTCCACGTCGCTGCCCAGCCCGTCCATTTCGTCGAGCACCGTGAACAGCAGCGGGTTGCCGAACGGCGAGAAGGAGCGGTCCTCCGCGACCAGGTCGCAGTCCTCCAGCACGATGAGCGACGGCTGCAACGTGCGGGCAAGAGCGCAGGCCTCCGCGACGAAACGGATCGCCGGGCCGGCGAGCAGCACCACGGTGAAATCGCGCAATGCCCCGGTCAGGTAACGCACCGTGTGTGTCTTACCGGTTCCCGGTGGGCCGTAGAGCAGCACGCCGCGCTTGAGGTGACGGCCTTCTGCAGTCAGTCGCTGCCGGTGGCTCGCGATGCCGACGACCTGCCGCTCGATCCGGTCCAGCGTGTCACCCGGCAGGACTACGTCCGCCCGGGCGAGTTCCGGACGCCGGTGGAACCGGACCGGTCCGACCCCGGGCTCGAACTCGCTCGGTTCGAACGACAGCACCTGGCCACGCAACACGTTGCACGCCGCCCGCTCGGTGCGCAGATCAGCCAGCCAGCCGCGCGCGTCCTCGATGCTGCGCGAGAGCACTTCGAGCACGGAGGGAACTCCGTGAGCAGGATTGCCAAGACGCAACAGCACAGCCACCGAGCGCCCACCGTCGTCGATCAGGTAGAGCCCGTGGCGCACGCAGGTGCGTTCCTCGTCCACCGAGACCGGAACGGCTGCGTAGTCGACCGCACCTACCCAGAACGCGCCGTGCCGGCGTCCTACTTCAAGCAATTCGGTGAGCGCGTGGTGCTCCCGGCCCGGGCCGGCAACGCCCACCAGCTCATGCCGGACATTCGGCCGCGCCACCACCCGGTCGATCGCCAATTGCACGGTCGCGTGCTCGAATGACCGGAATTGCTCGGTGACGACCGGCAGCCCGATCGGGTCGGCGCCGAGAAAGCTACCGATGCGCTCGACCAGCGACTCGGCCCCCGGCGGGGCGAGCCGCGACGCCTGTACTACCTGGTCCAGAAACTCGGCGAACAGCGCACCGAATCGCCTGACCTCCGTGTCGTCCACCTGGCGCAGGCTAGAACAGCGCGCTGGCCAGCGCGGAGCGCGCCTTGGCGACGCGCGGATCGGACGGGCCGACGATCTCGAACAGGTCGAGCAGCCGCGAGCGCACGGTCTCCCGGTCGTCACCGCTCATCCGGCGGACGGTGTCGACGAGCCGAGCGAATGCCGCATCGACCTGGCCCGACAGCATCTCGACGTCGGCGGCCAGCAGCTGGGCAGCGACGTCGGCCGGGCTGCGCTGCGCCGCCGTGAGCACCTGCCGAGCGTCCACGGTGCCGGCCCGCCGCAGCAGGTCCACCTGGGCCAGGCCGGCCTTCGCCTCGACGTCACCGGGCGATTCGGTAAGCATCGACCGGTACGCCGTAGCCGCCGCATCCAAGTCACCCTTCTCGATCGCATCGAAGGCGGCGTCGTAGCGCGGGTCGTGGGGCAGCTCGGGTTCCTCCGTGATGGTGGCGCCTGAGGCGTCCACGCGGCCGGTTACGCCGGCCGACGCCGCTGCCTTCAGCAGTTGCTCGAACACCTGGCGGACCTGTGGCTCCGGCAACGCGCCCTGGAACAGCGGCAGCACCCGTCCGCCGACGACGGCGAACACCGACGGGATTGCCTGCACCTGGAACGCGGTAGAGACCTGCGGATTCGCGTCGACGTCGACCTTGGCCAGCAACAGCCGCCCGTTGTACTCCCGGGTCAGCTTTTCCAGGATCGGGGACAGCTGTTTGCACGGGCCGCACCAGTCGGCCCACAGGTCGATGACCACAGGTACGGTCGCCGACGCCTTGAGGACGGCTTCCTCGAATGTCCCGTCGGTCGCATCGATGACGAGGTCCGACGCCACCGCGCCGTTTCCGCCGGCGGCGCCCTCAGCGGGAGACTCCCGCCGGGCCGCCAGCGCCGACAGGTCGACCGCACCAGGACGCATGAAGCTCTCCGCGCTCATGCGTCCATCCTCCCTGATGGTCGGCCGTCAGAACCGGGCCGGCTCCATATACACCCCCCACTCTGCACGCAACGCGTCGCAGATCTCGCCGAGCGACGCCTCAGCGCGGACTGCGTCGAGCATGGCCGGGATGATGTTGTCGTCGCTCCGCGCCAGCTGCACGATGCGGTCGAGCGCGGCCTGCACCGCGGCTCCGTTGCGGGCTGCTTTGCGTTGCTGCAGCACCCGGCGCTGCTCCATCTCGATCTCATGCGAGACCCGCAGGATCTCCAGGTCGCGTGTCACGGTGTCGGTGTGCACGTTGACGCCGACGATGCGCTTCTCGCCCTTTTCCACCTGTTGCTGGTAGCGGAACGCCGACTCGGCGATCTCGGACATGAACCAGCCGTCCTCGATGCCGCGCAGGATGCCCGCAGTCATCTCGCCGTAGGCCTGCCGCCAGCGTGCCTCGTTCTCTCCCATGGCGCGGATCTCGGCGAAGATGGACTCTGCGTCAGACTCGATCCGGTCGGTGAGCGCCTCGACGTACCAGGAGCCGCCGAGCGGGTCGGCGACGTTGACGACGCCGGTCTCCTCCATCAACACCTGTTGCGTACGCAACGCGATCTCCGCCGCCTGCTCCGTGGGCAGCGCGAGCACCTCGTCGAGTGCGTTGGTGTGCAGTGAATTGGTGCCAGCAAGCACCGCCGACAGCGCCTCGACGGTCGTACGGACGACGTTGTTGTACGGCTGGTGCCCGGTCAACGAGACGCCCGCTGTCTGCGTGTGGAAGCGCAGCCACTGCGCCCGCTCGGTCTTCGCGCCGTACACGTCGCGCATCCAGCGGGCCCAGATCCGCCGGGCCGCGCGGAACTTGGCGATCTCCTCGAAGAAGTCGATGTGCGCGTCGAAGAAGAACGACAGCCCGGGAGCGAACTTCTCGATCGACAGGCCGCGGGAGAGGCCGAGCTCCGCGTAGCCGAACCCGTCGGCCAGGGTGAATGCCAGCTCCTGCGCGGCGGTCGCGCCCGCCTCGCGGATGTGGTAGCCGGAGACCGACAGCGGCTTGTACGCCGGGATCCCCCCGGCGCAGTACTCCATCAGGTCGCCGATCAGGCGCAGGTGGGGCTGCGGCTCGAAGAGCCACTCCTTCTGCGCGATGTACTCCTTGAAGATGTCCGTCTGCAGCGTCCCGTTCAGCACCGTGGGATCGACGCCCTGGCGCTCGGCGGCAACCACGTACATGCAGAAGATCGGCACCGCTGGCCCACTGATCGTCATCGACGTGGTGACCTCGCCCAGCGGGATCCCGTCGAAGAGCACCTCCATGTCCGCGGCCGAGTCGATCGCCACGCCGCAATGGCCAACCTCACCGAGTGACCGGTCGTCGTCGGAGTCACGCCCCATGAGCGTCGGCATGTCGAATGCCACCGACAGCCCGCCGCCGCCGGAGCGCAGGATCATCTTGTAGCGCTCGTTGGTCTGCCGGGCATTGCCGAAGCCGGCGAACTGCCGAATCGTCCACGCTCGCCCGCGGTAACCCGCCGGGTACAAGCCACGCGTGAACGGGTGCCCCCCCGGCCAGCCAATGCGCTCGAACCGAGGGTCGTCAGCGCCCTCCGGCGGTCCGTACACCGGATCCACCTCGGCGCCGGAGAGCGTGGTGAAGTCGGCGTCGCGAAGCTGGCCGGCCGCTCGGGCGGCCGCCATCCGCTGCTCCCACCTGCGCCGTCCGGCCGCTATCTGCTCCGCGTTCACGTTGCCTCCGCTAGTAGGACGTCCAACTAAATCCTCCCTGGTCTCGACCATCGAGACAACCGCGGAACAGCTTGCGCAGTTCACCGGCTGACCCTAGTTTTCCTACTTACTTAGTAGGCTATGCGGGGGGAACCACACTGATGACGACCCTCCACCGGCGACTTATTGCTGCCGTGGCCGTGCTGTCGATCGGGTTGCTCGCCGCCTGCGGATCCGACGACCCGGCCCAGCCGACAGCTGCCCACGGCGCCGGCGTGATGGCGAGCACACTTCGGCTGGGCTACTTCTCGAACTTCACCCACGCACCGGCGCTCGTCGGCGTCAAAGAGGGCATCTTCGAGGAACACCTGGGTGACAGCAAGCTCGAGACGACGACCTTCAACGCTGGACCGGAAGCGGTCGAGGCATTGTTCAGCGGGGCGATCGACGCCTCCTTCATCGGGCCCAGTCCGACGATCAACGCGTTCGCGCAGAGCAACGGCGAGGCGGTGCGGGTTGTCTCCGGCGCCGCTTCGGGCGGTGCCTTCCTGGTCGTCCGGAAAGGGATCGACACCCCGGCCGATCTGGTCGGCAAAACGCTGGCCACTCCACAACTCGGCAACACCCAAGATGTCGCTCTGCGCTACTGGCTGAAGGAGCAGGGTTTCCAGACGACCGAACACGGCGGCGGCGACGTCGAGATCATGCCCATGTCCAACGGCGACACCCCGAACGCGTTCGCCTCCGGCGGCATCGACGGCGGCTGGCTGCCGGAGCCATGGGCGTCCCGGCTGGTGCGCGAGGGCGGCGCCCATGTGCTGGTCGACGAAGCCGACCTGTGGCCCGACGCCAGGTTCGTCACTACTCAGCTCGTGGTCTCCACCAGCTTCCTGGAGGAGAACCCGGCGCTGGTCAGAGAGCTCATCGCCGGCGAACACGCGGCGATCGGCTTTATCGAGGCGGACCGGCAACGGGCGCAGGCCGTGGTCAACCAGGCGATCGACGAGCTCACCGGTAAGCCGGTCGACCCCGCGCTGCTGGCCGCCGCCTGGGAGAACATCGAGTTCACAGCGGACCCGGTCGCGTCCTCGTTGCTGGAGGGTGCAAAGCACGCCGAGGCGGTCGGCCTGCTCGATCCAGTCCAGCTGGATGGGCTGTACGACCTCGAGCTGCTGAACGCGGTGCTTCGAGAGTCCGGCGAAGAGGAGGTGTCGGCGGGATGACGACGCTGACCGCGGCCCGAACCGCAATCCGGGTGCGCGGCCTGATCAAGAGCTTCGGCCACGGCCGGGGCCACACCGTAGCGCTCGGCGGGCTGGATCTGGACGTCGCGGAGGGGCAGTTCCTGTGTCTGCTCGGCCGGTCCGGGTGCGGCAAGAGCACGTTGCTCAACGTGTTGGCGCAGCTGGATGAACCCACCGCGGGGAGCGTCGACCTGGGCGGGCGCAAGGTCGCGATGATGTTCCAGGACGCGACGTTGTTCCCGTGGCTGACGGCCGGTGGGAACATTGCGCTGGCACTGCGGCTGGCGGGCGTGCCCAGGTCACAACGAAGCGCCCGGGTCGCCGAGTTACTGGAGCTGGCGCACCTCGGTGGCCTGCAACAGAAGCGGCCGCACGAGCTCTCCGGCGGCATGCGCCAGCGGGTCGCGCTGGTGCGCGCGCTCGCTCAGGACGCCTCGGTGCTGCTGATGGACGAGCCGTTCGGCGCCCTTGACGCCATGACACGGGACGTGCTGCACGACGAGCTGGAGCGAATCTGGCGGGAACGCCGGTTGACCGTCGTTTT
The DNA here is from genome assembly GCA_014534205.1 of Jiangellaceae bacterium. Taxonomy (GTDB): domain Bacteria; phylum Actinomycetota; class Actinomycetes; order Jiangellales; family Jiangellaceae; genus JACVRX01. The sequence continues at coordinate 16,234 of JACVRX010000018.1, read as the reverse complement.
CGTCACGCACAACGTCCGCGAAGCGGTGCGGCTGGGCGACCGGGTGCTGCTGATGGCACCGTCTCCGGGCCGCGTCGACGCCGAGCTGGACGTCGACGTTCCACGGCCGCGCCGCATCGACTCGCCGGAGGTCGGCGAGCGAGCCCGCCGGCTGACCGACCAGCTGCAGGCTCAGGGGTCGATGACATGACGGCGACCACGGCGACCGTCGAGGCAGACCGCGGTCACCGGCCGATCGGCCGCGCCCTCTGGGCCCGGCTCTGGCCGATGACCGCGGCCCTCGTCATCGCACTCACGTTGTGGCAGCTGGTGGCCTGGTCGGGTTTCCGGCCTGATTACGTGCTGCCCGACCCGTTGGCGGTCGGCAAGGACCTTGCCGACCGGCTCGGTGGAACAGAGCTGTGGCATGCGATTGGCACGACTATGCGGCGTGCCGCCGTCGGGTTCACGTTGTCGATCCTCGTGGGCACCCTGGTTGGCCTGGCGGTGGTGAAGTCGCGGGTGCTGCGAACCGCTGTCGGCTCGTTGATCACCGGGCTGCAGACGATGCCGTCCATCGCCTGGTTCCCGCTCGCGATCTTGCTGTTCCAACTCAGCGAGCAGGCGATCCTGTTCGTCGTCGTGCTGGGAGCGGCGCCGTCCATCGCCAACGGTCTGATCTCCGGCATCGACGACCTGTCTCCTCAGCTGCTGCGTGCGGCTCGCGTGCTGGGCGCCAAGGGCGTCAGTTTGTACACGTCGGTGGTGATGCCGGCGGCATTGCCGGCCTATCTTGCCGGGTTGAAGCAGGGGTGGGCCTTCGCTTGGCGCAGCCTGATGGCCGGTGAGCTGCTCGTGGTGATCGCCAACCGACCCGCCCTCGGGACCGACCTGCACTTTGCGCGAGAGTTCTCCGATGCGCCGCGACTGATCGCCACCATGATCGTCATCCTGGTGATCGGCATGATCGTGGACGGCATCTTCGCCACGATCGCGAACGGCGTCCGCCGCCGCCGCGGGCTGGGAGCGCTGCCGCTGTAAATGGTTTGATGCCAGCGTGCACGTGACCGCCCGCGCCGACTACGCCGCCCGGGCGGTGATCGAGCTGGCCGCCCGGTTACCCGCGGGGGCCACCCGCCAGGAGATCGCCCGGTCCCAGCAGATTCCGGGCAAGTTCCTGGAGGCGATCCTTGGGGACCTGCGCCGGGCCGGGATCCTGGAGGCGCACCGAGGCGCCACCGGCGGATATCGGCTGGTCGCCGACCCAGTACGGATCACGCTGGCCGACGTCATCCGGGTGGCGGAAGGGCCACTCGCCGCCGTGCGTGGCATGCCGCCGGAGGACGTCGACTATCCAGGGTCGGCTGCTGCGCTGGCCAACGTGTGGATCGCGGTCCGAGCCAGCCTGCGCGACGTCCTGGAGGCCACGACCATCGCGGACGTGCTCGCAAAGCAACTGCCCGAGCACGTCGAGTCGCTGCTGGCGCGGCCGGATTCCTGGGCGCGGCGCTGACCTCACCCGTCGGCTCGGAAGTCGCTCGCCGCCACCCGAACCAACCGAAGCAGATCGAACAGCTGCGCGCGTTGCGCGTCGTCGAGCGCTCCCATGCCGAAATCCGCTGCCATCAGCTCGCCGGTCACCTTGTCCACCACGGCACGCCCGGAGTCGGTGATCCGCGCCAGGGTGCCCCTTCCGTCGGTCGGGTTCGGCTCCCTGGTGACGAACCCCGCCGCCTCGAGCCGCTGAATGGTGTTCGTCGCGCTGGTCGGGTGCACCATAAGCCGCTCGCCGATCTTGGTCATGGGCAGCGCGCCGGTCCGACTGAACGTCAGCAGCACCAGCGCTTCGTATCGCGCGAACGTAAGCCTGTATGGCCGGCAGATGCGGTCGAACTGCGCCAGCAGCAGTTGCTGCACCCGCATGATCGACGTGGCGGCGGCCATACCCGCGGCCGGGCCGAACCGATCAGCCCAGGTGGTGGCGGCCCGCCGAATCGGGTCGAAGCTCAGTGGTTCAGGCATCAATGCTCAGTGCGGGCGGGCCGTGGGCCGGCCCGGGCTGCGCGGGTGGTCGGCGCGCCTGCGCCGCGGCGGCGCCGTACTCGCCGGTTGCGGCCGGCGCGGCGCTGCAGCGTCCTCCTCACCCAGCCCCATCATTTGCCGCCGCCTGCGGTGGATCGTGCCCGCGATGGCGTCCGGTTCGGGCACCCACTCGATCAGGCGCAGGCCCTGCTCCTGGGCAGCGTTCTCCAGCACGACGTTCCCACCGCGTACCGGACGCAGGTACCACGGCCGAAAGACGGTGACGTCGAGCACCCGGACGATCTCCATTTCGGCCTCCCGGAGGGTGAACACACCCCATACCCGGAACACCCGAGAGTCGGTGACGACGAACCGGTCCCTTGCAATCTTCAAGATCCAGTAGAAGGCGTACCCAAGGATGCCGAGGATGATCGCCGCCGGGAACCAGGCGTTGTCCGCGTCGACAGCCGGCAACCAGCGGACCGCGAGGAACAAGCCGAGCAGGCCCAAGGCCACCGGTCCGACGTAGAGCAGCCAGATGTGCTTGACCTCCCTGATCTTCCGTTCCCCGGGAATCAGCTTGCGGTTCACCATCCGCTGGCCGAACAAGCCGACCGCGGCATTCTTCAGCCGCCACCGGGAGACCGCCATGAGCCCGCCGTCCTCGGCGATGCGGTCGAGCCAGCCGGCCCACCGGTCGTAGCCGGCAGTCAGCAGTTCTTGAGGTGTGCGCATCGCACACCAGTGTCTCTCAGAACAGCTCGGTGAAGAACGTCACGACCGACTGAAATCCCTCGGCCAGCGCGCTGCCCACCCCAGCCACCGCATCCGCGGCGGTGCTCGGAGCCGTCAGCAGAAAGTAGACGGCGAAAGCAACCGCCAGGATTATCAGCAGCTTCCTCACAGAACGGTTCTACCCGAATCCATAGTGCCCTGTCTGCACGCCGCGCCGCGTGATCACAGCGCCGCGACGATCTCGTCGGCCGCAGCATACGGGTCGAACTCGCCCGCCAGTACCTTGTCGGCGAGCGTGTCGAGTCGCGCGTCGCCATGCAAGTCACCGAACCGCCGCCGCAGCGCCGTCACCGCGATCGCTTCGATCTCGTCCCGAACCCGCCGTCGCCGCCTGCGGTCCAGCTCGCCGCTGCGCTGTAGCCACTCCCGGTGTTTGTCGACAGCATCGGCCAGCTCGCGCAGGCCGTCTCCGCGCACCGCTACCGTGCTGACGATCGGTTGTCGCCAGTCGCCCGGCTCCCGCTCGACCAGCCGGATCATGCCCCGCAAGTCGCGTATGACCTGGTCGGCACCGTCCCGGTCAGCTTTGTTCACGACGAACACGTCGCCCACCTCGAGAATCCCGGCCTTGGCCGCTTGGATGCCGTCCCCCATGCCGGGCGCGAGCAAGACCAGCGTGGTGTCGGCGAGCGCCGCGACCTCGACCTCGGACTGACCCACACCGACCGTCTCGACCAGCACCACGTCGCAGCCGGCGGCATCGAGCACACGCAACGCCTGTGGCGTCGCCCAGGCGAGCCCACCAAGGTGACCGCGCGTCGCCATGGACCGGATGTACACGCCGCGGTCGGTCGCGTGCTCCTGCATGCGAACCCGGTCGCCGAGCAGTGCTCCGCCGGAGAACGGCGACGAGGGGTCGACCGCGAGCACTCCCACGCGCGGTCCACGGCCGCGCAGCTCCCGCACCAGGGCCGCGGCCAATGTCGACTTGCCCACGCCCGGCGGACCGGTGATGCCTATCACCGCGGTGCCGCCCGCATACGGCGCAAGTGCGGCCATCACCTCCCGCAGCGCCGGCGAGGCGTCCTCCACCAACGAGATCAACCGGGCGACCGCCCGTGGGTCGCCAGCGCGGGCGCGCTCGACGAGATTTCCGATCGATTGCACTCAGGACCGCGGCGGAACCCGCACGATCAGCCCATCACCTTGGCCACCGCCACCGCACAGCCCAGCGGCCCCGATCCCGCCCCCGCGGCGCCGTAATTCCAGCGCGAGGTGCAGCACCAGACGCGCCCCGGACGCCCCGATCGGATGACCGAAGGCGATGGCGCCCCCGTTCACGTTCACGCGGTCCTCCGAGAGGCCCAGTAGCCGGGTGGCCTCGATACCGACGGCGGCGAACGCCTCGTTGATCTCAACCAGGTCGAGGTCGCTGGGCTGGATGCCCTCCTTGGCGCACGCGACCTTGATGGCGTCGGCCGGCTGGTTCTGCAGACTCGAATCGGGCCCAGCGACGACACCGTGCGCTCCGACGCGGGCCAGCCAGGACAGGCCGAGCTGCTCGGCACGTGCCTCGCTCATCACGACCACCGCACACGCCCCGTCGGATATCTGCGAGGCGGAACCCGCGGTGATGGTGCCCTCCGCAGAGAACGCCGGGCGCAGCTTGGCCAGCGACTCCGCGGTCGTGTCCGGCCGGATGCCCTCGTCCTCGGCGAACAGCACCGGATCGCCACGTCGCTGCGGGATCTCGACGGGCACCACCTCGTCGTCGAAGACGCCGTTCTTCCAGGCGGCCGCCGCACGCTGGTGCGATTGCGCTGCGAACGCGTCCTGCTCCTCCCGGGAGAGCTTGCCGCCGGCCGCATTGCGTCGATCGGTCAAGGCACCCATCGCCTGGTCGGTGAACACATCCCAGAGGCCGTCGTAGGCCATGTGGTCGAGCAGCGTGACCTCGCCGTACTTGTAGCCCTCCCGCGACTTGGGAAACAGATGCGGAGCACCCGTCATCGACTCCATCCCGCCGGCCACGACGATCTCGAACTCGCCGGCCCGGATCAGCTGGTCGGCGAGCGCTATGGCGTCCAGGCCGGAGAGGCACACCTTGTTGATCGTCAGCGCCGGAACGCTCATCGGGATGCCCGCCTTGACCGCAGCCTGCCGGGCGGGGATCTGGCCAGCCCCCGCCTGCAGCACATGGCCCATGATCACGTACTGCACCTGCGCCGGCGCCACGCCGGCCTTCTCGAGCGCCGCCCTGATCGCGATGCCCCCGAGGTCGGTGGCGCTGAAGTCCTTCAGCGTGCCGAGCAGCCGGCCGATGGGGGTACGGGCGCCAGCGACGATGACCGACATATCGACCTCCAGCCAAGAGATCTACCCACGATACGTTGGGCCGGTGAAGATCTACACCCGTCGCGGCGACGACGGGACGACCGGCTTGCTCTACGGCGGCCGGGTGGGCAAGGACTCGGCGGCGCCGACCGCATACGGCTCGGTCGACGAAGCCCAGGCGTTCATCGGAGCGGCCCGTGCACAAACTCAACCCGGCGAGCTCGACGAGCTGCTGGTGCACGTCGAGCACGACCTGTGGGTGCTCATGGCCGAGCTCGCCACCAACCCGGAGCGCCGCGACCGCGGCCAGCCGGGCCAGTCGCTGGTCACCACCGAGATGGTCACCGAACTGGAACAGCGCATCGACGACGTGATGAACCGGTTCCAGCCGCCGAAGGACTTCGTGGTTCCGGGTGCCAACCCCGTGTCCGCTGCGCTGGATGTCGCGCGCACCGTCGTCCGGCGCGCGGAGCGGGCAGCGCTTTCGGTGGCTGGTGAAGGCTCGCACGTCGTGCCCTACCTGAACCGCTGCTCGGACCTGCTCTGGGCGCTTGCCCGCTGGCAGGAGGGCGAATCACTGCTCGCCAAGGACGTCTCGCCACCGCAAGCTCAATAGCGCGATTCTCGTTTCCGGGGGCGTTGTCCCCGGTTGGCGGCAGCCTCGCGGTGAAGTTGCGGCCGCGGGACGGAGTGGCTACTCGCTGGCCGGCTCGACCAGCTCGACCAGCACGCCGCCCGCGCTCTTCGGATGGATGAAGTTCACCCGCGAGCCGGCAGTGCCCCGGCGCGGCGCGTCGTAGAGCAGCTGGAGCCCGCGTTCCCGCAGCTCCTCGCTCACGGCGTCCAGGTTGCGCACCCGGAAGGCGACCTGCTGGACTCCGGGACCCGAGCGCTCGAGGAACTTGCCGATGGCGCTGTCCGGGCGCAGTGGGGCAAGCAGCTGGATCTGCGCGCCGGTGGAATCGTCGCCCACCTGGAGCATCGCCTCGCGGACGCCCTGCTCCTCGTTCACCTCCTGGTGCACGACACGCATGCCGAACGTCGTCGCGTACCAGTCGATCGCCTCGGCGAGATCCGGCACCGCGATGCCAACGTGGTCGATGCCCCCGAGCAGTCCCGGCATGTGAGCCAGCGTAGAGCGCCCGGGTGAAGCGAGTACGCTGCGTACCGCCCCTTCACCCCCATCCGACAGCCGGGCCAGCCGGCAGGGAAGATCATGGACAAGACACGCGACATGTCCACATTGGAGCCAGTAAGCGACGGGTTGTCGATCTTCGATGGTTCACCCACAGGTGGCTTCACCACGGTGGTGCGCGGCTACGACCGGGTGCAGGTCGAACAGCACATCAGGCAGCTCGAAGCGGCGCTGCACCAGCAGCGGACCAGGGCGCAGGAGCTGGACAAGCAGATCGTCCGGCTGCGGCAGGAGCTCGCCGAAGTGACGACTTCACTGCGCGAAGTGGAACAGCCGTCCTACGCCGGCCTCGGTGCTCGGATCGAGCACTTGCTACGGCTGGCCGAGGAGCAAGCATCCGAGGTAGTCGGCGGCGCGCAGGCGGAGGCGGCCGAGCTGCGGGCCTCCGCACGAGCCGACGCCGCGGAAATGCGCGGTGCTGCCCAGCACGACGCCGAGGAGCTGCGGGCCACCGTGAAGCGGCAGGCCGACGAGCTCATAGGTGAGGCCCGCACAGAGGCGGAAGAGGTCCGGTCCTCGGCGCAGCGCGAGGCGGCCGTGCTGGTCGAGACCGCCAAGCGGGAGGCGGCGACCGTCCGGGCGTCGATCGAGCACGAAGCTGCCGAGAAACGCGCGACGGCCGAACGGGAGCTGACCCGCTTCCGCAGCGCAGCCGAACGCGAGGTCACCGACATGCGCGCCGCCGCACGCCGCGAAGTCGAGGAACTGCGCAGCTCGGCCAAGCGCGACATCGAGCAGCTGCGAGCGGAGGCGGACGCCCGCCTCGAGGAAGTCCGCACGCGGGCCGACAAGGAGCTCACCGAGCTGGAACTTGCCCTGGCGACCAAGCGCGAGCAGGCGGAACGCGAGGACAGCGAGCGGCACGACGCCGCGGTCAAGGAGACCCAGAAGCTGGTCAGCGAAGCGGAAGCGCGCGCCGCCGACGCGGACAAGCGGGCAAAATCAGCGCACGAGCGGGCCGAGCAGGTGCGGCGGGAGGCCGACGAGCAGGCCAAGGCGCTGGTATCCGGCGCGAAGCGGAACTCCGAGCAGCTCGGCGCCGAAGCCAAGGCGCACGCCGACATGCTGGTAGGTGAAGCCAAGTCGGAGGCCGGGCGGATCCAAGGTGCGGTGAAGCGGGACGTGGCTGAGCTCACCCGGCAGCGGGACAACATCACCAGCCATCTGGTCCAGCTGCGCAACCTGCTCTCCGCCATGTCCATCCCCGGATTCGACAGTTCAGGACAGCCACCTGCGGTCGAGGCCACTTCCGAGGAGCTCGACGACGAGAGCGACGTCGTGGACGGCGAAGTCGTCGAGGACATGCCGCGGAAGAAGTGAAGTCACCGGGCGCGCCGATCTCGCGCCCGCCAGCAACTCGAGTGCCAGTGCCGCCGCTCCGCCACGCCGCCACCGGACAGCGTCGATCCCTGCACCGGCCAGGCGACGATGTGCGGAGTTGCCGGCCGGATGAGCTGGTCGCACCCCGGGCACCGGTAGGGCTTGGTGGCGGTGCTCCCGCTGAGCCGCCGCACCACCCACTCACCATCAGGCCAGGTCTCGATGATCTCGTTAGCCATCACTGCGTACCCGCCGCTGGCTAAGCGCCCGAGCCGACTCACCAACCTGCCTCGGCATGGGTGTCGCACTACCCGCCTATCCTGGTGTCATGCCGACGTACGAGTTCCGCTGCCGCGCATGCGGAGCGACCTTCGAGGTCTCCCGGCCGATGGTCGACTCTGCTGAGCCGGCGCGCTGCCCAGACGGCCACGACGACACGGTCAAACTGCTCTCTACCGTCGCCGTCACTGGACGCGCCACGAGCAGCGTGAGCTCGCCAGCTTCGGGCACTTGTTGCGGCGGCGGCTGCTGCTCGTGACGCTACTCGGCGACCGGCACTCGTCACCGTAGGCACAATTCCTACGCATGGTCCCGGAAACCTCGTCCCGTCTTGCGCCCCAGGAAGCCCGCCGTCACCAGGTTTTCGAGCAGCGGTGCCGGCGCGTAGCCGGGCTCGGGGAACTCCGCGTACAGCATGCGCTGAATCGCCAGCGCGGTGTCCAGGCCGACGTCGTCGAGGACCTGGAACGGGCCTGTGGGTAGCCGGCAGCCGAGCCGCATCGCCGTGTCGATGTCGTCGGCGGTGGCGTACTGGGCCTCGAGCATCTTCACGGCGTCGTTGAGGTACGGGAACAGCAGCGCATTGACGATGAACCCGGCGCGGTCGCCACAGGTGACCGGGTGCATGCCGGCCCGGCGGCAGACGCTGCGGACGGTCGCGACGACGTCGTCAGCAGTGGACACCGTGCGCACGACTTCGACGAGATCTCTGTCCACCGCGACGCCGGCAACCATGTGCGTTCCCACGACGTTCGCCGCGCGCGACGTGCTGGCTGCGCACGCGATCACTGGGACCAGCGAGGAAGTCGTCGCAAGGATCGCGCCTGGCTTGCACACCGCGTCGAGTGCGGTGAACACCTCACGCTTGGCGCTGAGCTCGTCGGCGACCGCCTCTACGACCAGGTCGGCACCCGTTACAGCTGGTGTCACCACATCCACGGTCGTGACGTCGAACCGGGCCTGCACCAGGTTTTCGACGATCCGAGCGGCCGGGTCCGACGACCCGACGACGCCGACACTGCGGACCTCGCGCACGCCCGCGGGCGGGGCCCCGGTCGGCGTCGCCGTGTCCGCGACGACCACCGGCGAATCCGGTTTGTCGTAGGTGTAGAACCCACGCCCGGACTTGCGACCTCGAAAGCCGGCGGTGACCAACTGCTTCAGGATCGGCGTCGGCGCGTGTAGGCGGTCGCGTCCTTGCCGGTACATCGTCTCGAGGATTTCGTAGGCGGTGTCGAGGCCGATCAGGTCCAGCAGCGCGAGCGGTCCCATGGGGTACCCGCAGCCGACGCGCATGGCGTCGTCGATGTCCTCGCGGGAGGCGTAGCGCGTCTCGTACATCGACGCGGCGTGGTTCAGGTACCCAAACAGCAGTGCGTTCGCGATGAACCCGGCCCGATCGCGACATTCCACCGGCGCCTTGCCCAGCCGGCGGGCGATCGCTGTGACGTCCTCGACGACGTCGTCGTCGGTCACGACGGTACGCACGACCTCGACGAACTCCTGCACCGGCGCCGGGTTGAAGAAATGCATGCCGACGACCCGGCGCGGCAGCTCGGTCGCGACGCTGATCTCGGTTACCGACAGCGAGGAGGTGTTGGTCGCCAGGATCGCGTCCGGGGTGACGATCTTGTCCAGCCGGGCAAAGACATCGCGTTTTAGATCCCGGTGCTCGGGCACCGCCTCGACCACGAGCTGGCAGGCTGCCAGCACATCCATGTCGGTCGTGAAGGTGATCCGCTCGAGAAGCTGGGACTGCTCCGCGGCGGACATCTTGCCGCGCCGCACCGCCCGCCCGGTCGAGGTCTCGACGTGCCCGCGACCCCGGTGAAGCGCGGCCTGGTCTTGTTCGACCCCTACGACAAAGAATCCATTCCGGGCGAACACCTCGGTGATGCCGGCGCCCATCGTGCCGATGCCGACGACCCCCACCGTGGTGATCTCCCGAGCCATCCCCGTCAGTCTCGCATGCGCGATCAGAACAGCCGTGCCGCCGGATCGTCGAGGCCGCGGAGGGCGTCGTAGTCGACGGACACGCAGCCGATGCCCCGGTCGGTCGCGAGCGTACGCGCTTGCGGTCTGATCTCCTGCGCGGCGAACACCCCCCGGACCGGGGCGAGCAGCGGATCGCGGTTGAGCAGGGCCAGGTAACGGGTGAGCTGCTCTACGCCGTCGATCTCACCGCGCCGCTTGACTTCGACGGCGACCGCCATGCCGGTCTCGTCGCGGCAGAGCAGGTCCACCGGGCCGATCGGCGTCGGGTACTCCCGACGGACCAGCCGCCAGCCTGGGCCGAGCGTCTCCACGTGCTCGGCGAGCAGCTCCTGCAAGTGGGCTTCGACGCCGTCTTTGACCAACCCGGGACCCGTGCCCAGCTCGTACGCCGCGTCGTGCAGCACCTGGTCGAACGTGATCACCAGCCGCTCCCCCGCAGGGTTTGCGACTGTCCAGACGCCGTCGGACTCCTGCAACCGACACGGCGGGCTCATCCAGTTCAGCGGCTTGTAGGCGCCGTCGTCGGCGTGGATCGACACTGAGCCGTCGGCCTTGACCATAATCAGCCGGACGGCCATCGGCAGGTGAGCGGTGAGCCGTCCGGCGTAGTCCACCTGGCAGCGGGCGATGACCAGTCGCACGCCGAACGACGCTAGCGGAAGTCGCGGCTGCGGACCGGGCCGCTGATGCGCAACGGCGCGAGCCGCTGGGCGAGCAGGTTGATCGCGCCGTCTTGGCATTCCAGTCTGCCCTCGATGAGCAGCGCGGGGGACTCGAGCGCGATCCGGCGGTGGCGTTCCCAGGTCTCCTGCGGGCAGATGACGTTCACCATGCCGGTCTCGTCCTCGACGTTGAGGAACACCACGCCACCGGCGGTGGGCGGGCGCTGCCGGTGAGTGACCAGACCGCCGACCCGTATCCGCGCTCCGTTGTCGAGGCCGACCAGCGCGGCGGTCGTGAGAGCACCCCAGCCGTCAAGCTGGTGGCGGATGTGCTGGATCGGGTGGCTGTCCGGCGAAGAGCCGGTCGCCCAGAGGTCGGCGAACGTGGTCTCCGTCGGTGTCATCGCGGGAAGTTCCGGCGCACCAGTACCGGGCGTGGTGCCGGGCAGCTGGTCGGGCCGGACGTCGGCGACGGCACCCACCGCCCACAGCGCCTCCCGTCGATCCAGGCCGAAGCAGCCGAACGCCCCGGCCGTGGCCAGCGCTTCCAGCGCAGGCAGCGGCACCCGGACGCGACGGACCAGGTCGTCGAGATCGGCGTACGGCCGTCCCTCAGCGATCGCCTGTGCCATGTCCTCGCCGAGGTTGCGCACCGTTGACAGCCCCAGCCGGATCGCCGGCTGCGGCTCGGTGGGCGTATGGGCGATACCGGGCGGAACCGAGACCGGCTCCTCCAGGGTGGCGTTCGCGGCGCTGGCGTTGACGTCGACCCCGCGCACCTGCACGCCGTGCCGGCGAGCGTCGGCGATGAGCGTGTGCGGTGCGTAAAACCCCATCGGCTGGTTGTTCAGCAGCGCGGTGGTGAACGCCGCCGGGTAGTACCGCTTGAGGTAGGAGCTTGCGTAGACCAGGTACGCGAAGCTGATCGCGTGCGACTCCGGGAAGCCGTAACTGGCGAACCCGAACAGCTTCAGGTAGAGGTCCTCGGCTATTTCCGGCGGGATGTCCCGCTCGGCCATGCCCGAGAGGAGGCGACCGCGCAGCGCCTCGATCCGCTCGGTGGACCGTTTGGAGCTCATCGCCTGGCGTAACTGGTCGGCCTCGGTGGGGTCGAAGCCCGCGCAGTCGATGGCGAGCTGCATCATCTGCTCCTGGAACAGCGGCACCCCGAGCGTGCGCTCCAGAGCGTTCTGCATGCTCGGGTGCGGGTAGCTCACCGGCTCCTGCTCGTTCTTCCGCCGGAGGTAGGGATGCACGGAACCGCCCTGGATCGGTCCCGGGCGGATCAGAGCCACCTCCACCACGAGGTCGTAGAAGTTCTCTGGTTTCATCCGGGGCAATGTCGCCATCTGCGCTCGCGACTCCACCTGGAACACGCCGATCGAGTCTGCGTCGCGGAGCATCGCGTACGTCGCCGGGTCGTCCGGCGGGATGGTCGACAGGTCCAGCCGGCGGCCGTGGTGCGCGTAGACCAGATCGAACGTGTCGTGCAGCGTGGACAGCATGCCCAGCCCGAGCAGGTCGAACTTGACCAGCCCGGCGGCGGCGCAGTCGTCCTTGTCCCACTGCAGCACAGTGCGGCCGGGCATGGTCGCCCACTCGACCGGGCACACCTCGCCGATCGGCCGGTCGCACAGCACCATTCCGCCGGAGTGGATCGACAGGTGCCGGGGCAGCCGTTGCATCTTGGCGACGATCGTCGCGAGCAACGCAGGCAGCTCCGCGTCGTCCGCGACGCCGGGCGGTAACGGCGGCGCGGGTTCCTTCTCACCACGCGGGCCCACCTGCGGACCGACGTGCATGTCGACCAGCCGGCTCCAGGCGTCGGCCTGCCCCGGGCTGTAGCCGAGCGCCCGGGCGGCGTCGCGGACCGCCATCTTCGGCCGGTAGGTGTTGACGTTCGCCACTTGAGCCGCGCGGTCGCGGCCATAGCGCTGGTAGACGTGCTGGATGACCTCCTCACGGCGGCCGTTCTCGATGTCGACGTCGATGTCGGGCGGTCCGTCACGGCCGGCCGACAGGAACCGCTCGAACAGCAGCTGGTGGTGGATCGGGTCGACGCTGGTGATACCGAGCGCGTAACAGACGGCCGAGTTGGCTGCCGAGCCGCGACCTTGGCACAAGATGCCCTGCTCGCGACAGAACTCGGTGATCTCGTGCACGATCAGGAAGTAGCCGGGAAAGCCGAGCTGCTCGATGACCGCGATTTCGTGGTCGAGCTGCTGGTACGCCCCCTTCGTCTGCGGAGTCCCGCGCGGCCCGTACCGTTTCCACGCGCCTTTGGCCACCAGGTACCGGAGCCAGCTCGCGTCGGAGTGTCCTACGCCTACAGTGCGGTCCGGAAGGTTCGGCGCGACTACACGGAAGTCGAACCGGCACGCGCGGGCGAGTTCGACGGTGGCCTCCTGCACGCCCGGGAACCGGGCCAGCCGGCCGGCCATCTCGCGGCCGGACCGGATGTGCGCGGTGCCGTTCGCCGGCAGCCACCCGGTCATCGCGTCGAGGCTGCTGCGGGCCCGCACCGCGGCAAGGACCTGAGCCAGCGGCGCATCGGCGGGTGCCGCGTGGTGCACGTTGTTAGACGCCACCACGCCGACGCCGACTCGGCCGGCCAGCTCGAACAGCGCGTCGTTACGCGCGTCGTCGAGTGGCTGGTCGTGGTCGACGAGTTCCACCATGACGTTGTCGCGGCCGAACATCTCGACCAGCGCGCGGAGTTCTCTCTCCGCTTCGGTGGATCCGTGCTGCGCGAGGGCTGCCGGCACTGCACCCTTGCGGCAACCGGTGAGCACCACCCAGTGGCCGTCGTGCGCATCCGCCAGTTCGGCCAAGTCGTAGATCGGCCGGCCTTTCTCCCCGCTCCGCAGCTGGGCAATGGTGATGGCACTGGACAGCCGGCCGTACCCGGCCGGATCGCGGGCGAGCACGAGCAGGTGCTGACCTTCTGGGTCGGGCTGACCGGTCTGCCGGGCGGTGAGGCCGAGGGTCAGCTCCGCGCCGAACACGGTGCCGATCCCGGCAGCTCCGGCCGCTTCCGCCAGCCGAACCACGCCGTACATGCCGTCGTGGTCGGTGATGGCCAGCGCTTCGACGCCTAGCCGCGCTGCCTCCGCAACCAGCGCGTCCGGGTCGCTCGCGCCGTCGAGGAAGCTGTAGGACGAGTGGCAGTGCAGCTCGGCCCACGGCGGGCCGGTGTCGGCGGGCTCCGGCGGGCGCTCGGTTAGCTGTTCGGGTACCCGCTCGGTCCGCTGTTCAGCCGGTGTGTGCGTTGGCAGCGGACGTAGCCGCGCAGGCTCGCCGTCCGACTTACCCGGCGCCGCCCAGGTCAGCCGGCGTTCGAACGCTTTCCAGGGGATCGGTGGGTTGTTCCAGCCCATGGCTGTCCCCGGCTGGTCAGAACGGTGGTTCGTCGGGTACGGCGTCAGGCGGCGGCGCCGGTGGCGGGTCCGGATCACCCTCGGCGCCGTGGTCGAGGATGGGGCCGAGCGGTTCCGGGGTGACGGTGTAGCGGTGCCTGGTGGGGCTGATGAATTCGAACCGGCCCGGCTGGGGTTGGTGGACTTTCCACCGGGTGTGGTGTTTGCCGAGGTGGTGTCGCCCGGAGAACGGCCCCAGGTTGCCGACGGCCGTTGGGCCGTGCGGGTAGGGCACGGTGTGATCCAGATCCGCTTCGGTGGCGGGGTGCTCGCAGCCGGGCCAGCGGCAGCAGCCGTCGCGGGCCAGCACGTGATCGACCAGGTCCTGCGGCGGCCGGTAGGTGGATCGCCCGTAGTCCAACAACGCCCCAGTCAACGGGTCGGTGACCAACCGCCGCCAGGTGCCGGCCACGGCGAGTTTGCGCGCCACCTCCGCCGTGATCGGCCCGTACCCGCCCAGCTCGCCCGGCTGCTCGTCGACCCCGAGCAGGCTGGACAGGGGCACGGTGACCTGCACGCTGACTGGGCGGCCGTGCCGGCTGCCGAGGCGGGTGCCGCAGTCGCAGCCGCCGAGCCGCCCAGTCGCCAGCGCCAGCCAACCCATCTCAGCGAGTGCGTCGGCGCGCCGCTGCCCACGGGTTCTGCCGTCTGCCGGGTCGGCCTGCTTCACGGCGGCGGCGGCCGCGTCCAACGCGGTATTGATCGCCGCGGCGTCTGCGGCGGGGAGGTACGCCTCTAGCCAGGCCATCCCATCCTCGGCTGGGGTGACCTGCACGAACCGACGCTCCGTGGCCTGCTGCGCCTTGGTGGCCATGGTGGACGAGTCGAGCCGGTGCAGCGCCCGGACCAGCGCCCGCCGCAACCGCGGTGCCGTCATGTGCTCCGCATCAGGCAGCACCTCGGCTTCCACCGCCCGCGCCAAGTCCAGGCGGTGCCCGCGCAGCACATCCGCGATCACCTCCGCCTTGCGCACGTCGATCCGGCCCGCCTGCAGTGCCGCCCCGGTGGCCGACAGGTCTTCGGTGAACACCCGGGCCCGGGCCGCCAACGCCTCCCCCTGCCCCGGCGTCAGGCTCAACCGGGCGGCGATCTCCAGCCCGGTCACCCGCAGCGGATGCACCGAGGCGAACCGCTCCCCCGCTTGGGTGGGGCGCATCTCCGTCCGCCGGGACAGCTCCATGATCGCCTGCGCCTGCCGAGCTGCCGCCCAGCACCCGATCCGCTGCCAGCCGGCGACCAGCTCAACCAACTCGAACGCTGCCACCTCAGGCAGCGCCGCCGCATCCAACACACCCGCCAGCTGCGGGCCCGGCGGGTGGTCCTGCACCGGCGGCATTCGGGCCGGCACCGTTACCCCGGCCGGCACCCGGTCACCGGCGAACTCCTCCCGCGCCGCCGGCTCATCCGCCGGATCAACTTCGCCGGTGTCGTCCAGTGCGGCGAACAGCGCCGCCGCATCCACCTTCGCGTCCGGGCCGCACACCACCTCGAACGCCGGGTCGGTCAACCCCAGCGGATCCCAGCCGGCGTCCAAGCCCGCCACGTACGCCGCCTCCCGCACCGGATCCACCGCCCCCGGGCACAGCAACTCCCGGTAGCCGTAATCCACATCGGCGGTACCGGTCATCGCGGGCCTCCCATGCCTGCGAACGTATGTTCGAAGGCTAGCAGCCACCCCCGACAAACGTCGACAGCACGAGTGCACTTGTGCACAACTCATGGATCTCCCTGACCGACGCGGGCCACGGAGGATCAACGGCCCCACCGGGATCCGCGTCACCACGGATTCCCCGGAACGCCACCCGGTGACATGCTCAAGTCGTGGGAGGGCCCTTGCGATCCGCTGCCGCGCGGTGGATCGCGGCGGGCCTCGTGCTTGCGGCTGTGACGGCATCGGTCACCCTGCTCGTTGCTGCTCGTATCTCCGGTGTGTCGTACTGGGGAACTTCGCTCGGCCTGATCGCCGGATTCCCGTTCGCAGTCCTCGGAACCATGGCAGCGGGCTGGCGGACGTACCACCGTGGTGATCCAGTCGTCGGGCGCTGGCTCCTCGTGACCGCGGCCTCACTGCTGGTCTACCTGGTGTCGGTGGCCGCGTTGACATGGCTGGCCGCGATCGAGGGACACGAAGGCCCGTTCATCGACTGGCTGGCACCGCCGGCTCTCGGCGGGCACGTGCTGCCGTTCCTGCTGCTTCAGGTTGCACTGCTGACTACGAGAGACCGGCTGGCCGGGTCCGATCGTCGCCGCCCGTTGGTGATCCTCCTGATGGCGATAGCCACGGGGAGTCTGCTCGT
>JACVRX010000056.1 GCA_014534205.1 Jiangellaceae bacterium | reverse complement strand
GTGTGGGCGCCGCCGTGCCGTGAACTGCTGCTCACGACGCAGGTCCGCGAGCGAGCCGCCGCGCTCGCCGACAAGCACCCCGAACTGGCCGATCTGTTCGACAAGATCGCCGCGGGGGTCGCGGTCGAGGGCATGGAGTCGCTCGCACCGGTCCTCGTCGACCGGATGGAACTGCTGCTCGACCTGCTTCCGGCCGGCACGCACGTGCTGGTCTGCGACCCGGAGCGGGTCCATACGCGGGCACACGACCTGGTGGCGACCAGCCAGGAGTTTCTGGAGGCTTCCTGGGCCGCCGCAGCGGGCGGTGGCCGGGCGCCGATCGACCTCGGCCCCGCCGCGTACCGGGCGCTGGCGGAAGTACGAGCCCGGGCCATCACGCTGGGGCTGCCGTGGTGGGGTGTCAGCGCGTACGGCGGGGACGAGGAGTTCACCGGCGCCGACGCCAGTCCCGTGGAGAACCGGACGGTCGCCGCCCGGCCGGCCGACTCCTACCGCGGCGACACCCAGCGCGCGCTCGCCGACGTCAAGGGCTGGCTCGCCGACGGCCTGCGCACGGTGGTCGTCACCGGTGGGCACGGCACAGCGGCACGCGTCGTCGAACTACTTGCCGACGCCGACATCCCGGCCCGCCTGGACGACGCCGTCGACGAGCCACCGTCGCCGGACGTGGTCCACGTCACCACCGGCACGCTCGCGCACGGCTTCATCGCGTCCGCCGCACGGCTCGCCGTGCTGACCGAGGACGACGTCACCGGGCAGCGGGCGTCCACGAAGGACATGCGCCGGCTGCCCAGCCGCCGACGCAACCAGGTCGACCCGCTGCTGCTGCGCCCGGGCGACTACGTCGTGCACGACCAGCACGGCGTCGGCCGGTACGTCGAGATGACCAGCCGCACCGTCGCCGGCGCCACCCGCGAGTACCTGGTGATCGAGTACGCGCCGTCGCGGCGCGGGCAGCCGGCCGACCGGCTCTACGTCCCCACCGATCAGCTCGACCAGGTCACCAAGTACGTCGGCGGCGACACGCCGACCCTGGACCGCATCGGCGGGTCGGACTGGGCCAAGCGCAAAGGCCGCGCCCGCAGGGCGGTCCGGCAGATCGCCGCGGAGTTGATCAAGCTCTATGCGGCGCGGCAAGCCGCTCCCGGATACGCGTTCTCCCCCGATACCCCGTGGCAGTGCGAGCTGGAGGACGCATTCGCCTATGTGGAGACACCGGACCAGCTCGTCGTCATCAACGAGGTGAAGCGAGACATGGAGCAGTCCGTCCCAATGGACCGGGTCATCGCGGGCGACGTCGGCTACGGCAAGACGGAGATCGCGGTGCGAGCCGCGTTCAAGGCGGTGCAGGACGGCAAGCAGGCCGCGGTGTTGGTGCCGACGACGCTGCTGGTGTCGCAACACCATGCGACGTTCTCCGAACGCTACGCGCAGTTCCCGGTGGTGGTCCGGCCGCTGTCGCGGTTCCAGTCCGACCGCGAGGCCGCGGACACGCTGCGCGGGCTCGCCGAGGGCACCGTCGACGTCGTCATCGGCACCCACCGGCTACTCACCGGCGACGTCCGGTTCAAGGACCTCGGGCTGCTCGTCGTCGACGAGGAGCAGCGGTTCGGCGTCGAGCACAAGGAGAAGATCAAGCACCTGCGTGCGAACGTCGACGTGCTGACCATGTCGGCCACGCCGATCCCGCGGACGCTCGAGATGTCGATCACCGGCATCCGGGACATGTCGGTGATCACCACGCCGCCGGAGGAGCGGCACCCGGTGCTCACCTACGTCGGGCCGTACGAGGAGAAGCCGATCGCAGCCGCGATCCGCCGCGAACTGATGCGCGACGGGCAGGTGTTCTTCGTGCACAACCGGGTGCACACGATCGAGAAGGCCGCCGCCCGGTTGCGTGAGCTGGTGCCCGAGGCACGGATCGCGGTGGCGCACGGCCAGATGCCCGAGCACACCCTGGAGGCGGTCGTCGCCGGGTTCTGGGAGCGGGAGGCCGACGTCCTCGTCTGCACCACGATCGTCGAGACCGGCCTGGACATCTCCAACGCGAACACGCTGATCGTGGACCGTCCTGAGCGGTTGGGGCTGGCGCAGCTGCACCAGCTCCGCGGGCGGGTGGGCCGCGGCCGGGAACGGGCGTACGCGTACTTCCTGTACCCGGCGGAGATCCCGATGACCGAGGAGGCACACGAGCGGCTGTCGACGATTGCCACGCACTCCGAGCTGGGCGCGGGAATGCAGGTGGCGATGAAAGACCTGGAGATCCGCGGCGCCGGGAACCTGCTCGGTGCCGAGCAGTCCGGGAACATCGCCGACGTCGGGTTCGACCTGTATGTGCGGCTCGTCGGCGAGGCGGTCGCCGAGTACCGCGGTGACGCTGAGGCTGCGGTGCCCGAGGTGCGCGTCGAGCTGCCCGTGGACGCGCACTTGCCGCACGAGTACATCGCCAGCGAGCGGCTGCGGCTCGAGGCCTACCGCCGGCTGTCCGAGGCGCACACCGAGGTCGCCGTAGACGAGGTGCGCGATGAGCTGGTGGACCGGTACGGCGAGCCGCCGCAGCCGGTGTTGAACCTGCTGGAGGTAGCGCGGTTACGGGCGCACTTGCGCGCCGCTGGATTGCAGGAGGTGACGCTGCAAGGCCGGCACGTGAGGTTTGGACCGGTGTCCCTGCGCGACTGGCAGCGAGTGCGACTGGGCCGGCTCTATCCGGGCGCGCTGGTCAAGGAGACCGTGAACACCATGCTGGTGCCGCGTCCCTCGACGGCGCCGGTCGGCGGGACGCCGCTGCGCGGGCTGGAGCTGCTGGCGTGGGCGCGCGACGCCGTCGACCAGGTGCTGTTGGAGCAGCCGGTGTCGGTGGCCTGAGCCGGCACCGCCGTGGGCCGCCTAATCTGTGGCCGCCCGCTGCTCGGTCACGGCCTTCAGCTGGGCCAGGCCCTTCTCGAAGTCCGGGCCGATGAGCTTGTCCATGGATCGGAAGACTCCCATGACCTGGGTCATCAGCGTCTTCCTGCCGGTCATGGTCCAGGTGACGCGAGAGCCGGTTCCTTCGGGCTGAATCGTGAACACCAAGTCGTTGCGCGACTTCCACGGCTTCTCGAACTGCAGGTCGATCCGCACGCTCGACGGTTGGGTGGCGTTCGTGATCTCCATCCGGCCTTGACCGGCCCTACGGTTGCCCGACCACGTGTAACCCGCGCCGGCACCGGAACCGGCGCCCGAGTACCAGCGCTTGAGCTGCGGGTCCACGCCCTCCCAGGGCGACCACTTGGGCCAGTTGTGGAAGTCGGCAATCTGTTCGTAGACATGCTCGGGTCTCGCGTCGATCGTGGTCGAGCGCTGGACCGTGTAGGTTTCGTCCGCCACGGCGGGCAGCGTAGTAGTCCCGTTTCGTGGCGTCTGCCGCGACGCCCATGTCTAAGCAGCCAACATGCGAAGTGGCCGACGCGTGCGGCTGGCACACTCCAATCAGGGAGCACCGGCCGCGCGGGAGGCTGACATGCCGCAGTCGTCGCGTCGACGTGCCGAGGAGGGCGAGCGCCCGTCGCAGCCGTTGCTGGCCAGCAAGCTCACGGCACCACTCCTCAAGCCGGGCGTCGTCACCCGGGAGCGATTGCTTGGACTGTTGGACGACAACGGCACCCAGCGGCTGTGCGTCGTAGTCGCGCCGGCCGGGTGGGGAAAGACCACACTGCTCGCTGAATGGACGCGCCAAGCGCATGCCCGTCAGTCCGTTGCCTGGGTGACCCTTGACGAGACTGACGACGAACCGCACCGGTTCTGGACCTACGTCATCACGGCGTTGCGGTCGTCTGCCTCAGACCTGGGTGATACCGCGTTGGCGGCTCTGCGCGTGCCGGGCATCGACCCACTCGATGTCGCGCTGCCCGCGCTACTCAACGACCTGTGGGCCAGCGACGCCAGGCAGACGCTGATCCTCGACGACTACCACCTGCTGACCGACGTCAGAATCCACGAGGCCGTCGAATACCTGCTCGGCTACCTGCCGCCGTCGCTACAACTGGTGATCGCGGGCCGGTTCGACCCGCCGCTGCCGCTCGCCAGGATGCGCGCCCGGGGCGAGCTGACCGAGATTCGCGCGGCCGACCTGCGGTTCAGCGCCGCTGAGGCCGCGGGCCTGGTGTCCACGGTCGGGCAAGTCGACGTCGACGCCGACACGGTGGACGCACTCGTCGACCGGACCGAGGGCTGGGCCGCGGGGCTCGAGCTGGCGGCGCTCACCATGCGCGGTTCCACCGACCCGGCCGGGCGGGCCGCGGAGGTTCGCGGCGACGACCGGCACATCATCGACTTCCTCTCGGCTGAAGTGCTCGACCGCCTGCCTACCGAACGGCGCGACTTCCTACTCCGTACGTCGGTCTTGGACCGGATGTGCGGCCCGCTGTGCGACGCGGTGCTCGGCCGCGCCGGCTCGGCGGACATGCTGGAGGCGCTGGAGCGGGCCGACTTGTTCGTCGTCTCGCTCGACGCTCACCGCGAGTGGTACCGCTACCACCGGCTCTTCCGGGACGTACTGCGCCGCGAGCTCGACGTGACCGCTCCTCAGGACGTCCGTGAGCTGCTCCGGCGGGCCGCGCAGTGGCACCTGACAGCTGGGCAGGTCGACGAAGCGGTCCGCCTGCTGACCGCCGCCCGCGACCGGCGGGCGGCCGCTCAACTGTTGTTGTCGGCGGAGGACGCGTTCCTCGAGCAGGGCGCGGCGGCGACGTATCTGCGGCTGGCCGATCAGCTGGGCGAGGCAGCCGTCCGCGAGGACCCGCGACTTGCTGTCAGCATGGCTGGTGCGGCGGCGCAGAGCGGCCAGCTTGACCGCGTCCCGGCCCTGCTGGACATCGCCGAATCGAAGCTGCGAGATGACGAGCCGCCGTACTCAGGATGGCGCAGCCTGGCCGCCGCGGCCGCCATGCTCCGAGCCGCATTCGACCCGGAAGTGCGGGCCGATCCAGCACTGATGCTGGCTCATGCCGAGCGGGCAGCCGGCCTGGAGACCGACCCGACCCTGCAGGGATACGTCATCGCCCGAATCACGCTCGGGGCCGTCCTGTCCGGACTGGACCGCCACGCGGAGGCGGTCTCCGTCCTCACCGACGCGTGGGAACGATCAGCCAAGGCCGACGTGCCGATGTTCGTCCGCTTGCAAGTCGCAGGTCTGCTGGCAATGGGCCTGTTCGAGACCGGCCATGACGAAGCGGCGCGCCGGCTCATCCGCCAGCTCAGGCCCGCCGTGGAGGGAACCCTGCAAGCCCTCGGTGACGCGGCCGCTCCTGCAGTGACTTTCCTGATGGCCGTCGAAGGCCGATTGGCATACCGCAACGGCCAACACGCCGACGCTGTGCGCCTGCTGATTCGGGCGGCCGAGCTCGCGCGTATCGCCGCGCATCCGAGCCAGCTGGTTCACGTGCTGACCGCGCTGGCCGACGCGGCGCTGGCGGCCGGCGACCGCGCGGCGGCGCGGTCCGCCATCGACGAAGCCCGGGAGACGGCTGAAGCCGGGGTGGCGTTCCCCGCCACTGCCCGACGACTGGCGGCGGCCGAGGAACGGATCGGCCGCGGCGCCGCCCGCGCCGCACGGCGGGACGGGGAGCTCTTCGAAGAGCTGACCGACCGCGAGCTCTCGCTGTTGCGTGCTCTGCAGGGTCCGCTCAGTCAGCGCGAAATCGGGGCGGAACTCTTCCTGTCCCTGAACACGATCAAGGGCTACACGAAGAGCCTGTACCGCAAGCTCGGCGCCGCGTCCCGCGCCGAGGCGGTCGAGCGCGGCCGCGAGCTCGGCCTCATCTGACCCGGGACCGCGTACCGCGGGAGCCCATACCACCCGGGGTGGTTTTGCGGCGGGGTGGAGCGCGGCCCCACCGCGCGGGCCCACGCTTTCGCCAAGACGAATAGCAGGGAGCAACGCAGTGAAACTGGCCTACCACCTCGAAATCCGCGGCCTGCTGCCGCGCGTCGCCCGCGAAGAACTGCGCCGGCGCTTCGGCGACGTCCAGGTGCGGTCTGACGGCGATTGCACGGTCGTGTCCGGCCTCACCGCCGACCAGGCGGCCCTGCGGGCGGCACTCACCCTCCTATGGGACCTCGGGGTCGAAGTACGGCTCGTCCAGGCCACCACACCGGCCGACCGTCAAGAAAGGGGATTACAGCCATGACTTATGCAAGAGAGCAGCAGACGTCGCAGCCGGCTCGTACCGGCCGGGTGCGCGCGATCGTCCGGCGGTACCCGACGACCACATTCTTCCTGCTCGCGTTCTCTGTCACGTGGGCGGTGTGGGTACCCAACGTTCTCGCCCCCGACAGCGTGGCCGGCACGCTGGCCCCGTTCTGGACGTACGGCCCGGCCACGGCGGCGGTGATCGTGGCCGCGCTGACCGGAACACTCCGCGACCTGGGCTCCCGGCTCGTGCGCTGGCGGGTCGGCTGGCAGTGGTACGCCGTCGTACTTCTCGGGCCGGCCGCCTTCTACGCAGCGCTCGCAGCGCTACATGCCGTCTTCGGGTGGTCCGGCGAGCTCGACCAACCCAACGCTTTTCGGTCGGGTCTCATCGCTCTCCTCCCGTTGTTCCTGGCGCTGGTACTGACCGACGGGCTCGGCGAGGAAACCGGTTGGCGCGGCTTCGCGCTGCCTCGGATGCTGGAGCGCACCGGCCCGATGCCGCCGAGCCTGGTGCTCGGAGTGATCTGGGCGCTGTGGCACCTGCCGCTCTTCTGGACGGCCGGCAGGCCACTCTACGGTGAACCGTTCGTGATCATGCTAATTGAGCTGCCGGCGATGTCCGTGCTCTACACCTGGCTGTTCCAACACACCGCCGGTAGCGCGTTGCTTGCGGTCATCTTCCATGGTTCGTTGAGCATGTTTGCGGTCAGCGCCACCACCCAAGCAGACACCGTGCGATCCGCATTGATCATCTTGGCGCTGAAGTGGGCGCTGGCCGGAGCGGTCGGGCTGTACTGGATGCGTCGCTCCCGTACAGCGGATGTGGTCACCCAGCGCTCGCAGCGCGGTGCGTGATGACTACACATAACGCTTCGGCTGCCCCTGCCGGGAGCCGCGACGAGTCGCCGGTGAAGTACCGCCGTCGCTCCTGGTGGGTCGGTGTGGCCGGCCTGGCAGCGCTGCTGCTGGTCGCAATCGCCTCGGTGCTCGTAATGGCACCAACCGCACCGGCTGGGGTGGACGCGCCGGCCGACGACTTCAGCGCCGCGCGTGCCATGGCGCATATCGAGACGATCGCGGACGACCCACGGCCGGTGGGATCTGCTCAGCACGCCGAGGCTCGCGCTTACCTGCTCGAAAAGCTTGCGTCGCTCGGCTGGCGCACCGAGGTGCAGGAATCGGTGGGCATGTTCGACTTCGGTCAAGACGGCACGCAGTCGATCTCAGCGGTCGCCAACATCATCGCGACGAAGCCCGGCTCGGACTCCAGCGGGACCGTCCTGCTCACCGCTCACTACGACACCGTGGCGGGATCACCGGGTGCCGCCGACGACGGGATCGGCGTTGGTGTTCTGCTCGAGACTGCGAGGGCGCTCAACACGGGTGCCGGTCGGAACGACGTCATGATCCTGCTGACCGACGCCGAGGAGCCCGGGCTGCACGGTGCCGAGGCGTTCGTGCGCGAACGGGCTGCGACGCTCGGCCCAACCGTCGTGCTCAACCACGAGGCCCGCGGCGCCAGCGGGGCTCCGGTCACGTTCCGGATGTCGTCGCCGAACGGGCGGCTCCTCGAGGTGCTGTCGCAGGCGTCCGGCGCGTCGGCCGACTCGAGCGCCGAGGCGGTCTTCGAGGCGTTGCCGAACGACAGCGACTTCACACCGTTTGCTGCGGCCGGTCTACACGGCTATGACACGGCGATCATGGCGGATGGCGCCTACTACCACAGCCCGCTCGACGATCCGGCCCAGCTGAGCACCGCCTCGCTGCAGCAGATGGGTGACATCACATTGGAACTGACCCGGGAGCTGGCTGGCATAGAGCTCGGCGCCGTTGCACACGCTGACGAGGACATCGTGACCACCGTGCCGTGGGGGTTGCTCCGCTATCCGCAAGGCCTCGAAGCGCCGTTCGCGGTCGGCACGCTGTTTCTCGCAGCGGTCCTGGTGTGGCTGCTTCGGCGACGTGGTGCGCTGACAGTCCCGCACGTGGCGTTGTCGGCAATCGCCTCCGTCGTCTTCCTGGTCGCCGCGGGCGCCGCGGGGTACGCCGTGTGGCGGGTGGCGCTGCTGGTCGACGCGGGCCAGGGCTCGGCGGAGATCGGCGAACCGTACCAGTCCGTGCTCTACCGGCTGGCGGTGTTGCTCGCCGGGCTGGGCGTCGTCCTCGGGCTGTACGCGGTGGTGCGCCCGCGGCTGCGTGCCGCAGAACTCGCCACCGGAATGCTGGCCGTGCTCGGACTGGTCGGTGTGCTGCTCGCCTTCACTCTGCCGGGAGTGTCTGGATCCGTCGTCCAGCCGTCGCTGGTAGTGGCGGGGGGTGCGGTGCTCGCTGCGCTGCTTCTCGAGCACCGCCCGGTCGCCGCCGGCATCGTGTACCTGCTTGCTCTGGCCGTCACCGCGACGATGCTCGGGACGGGGGTGTGGAGCGGGTTCGACGTGGGTCTGGGCTCGGGCGGCCCGGCCAGCGCGGTGCAGCTCGCGATGTTCGTGCTGCTGGCGCTGCCGCTGATCGAGGTCGCCTGGCCGTATCGGCCGGGCCTGCCACGGCACAGATTGCGCGCCGCAGCGGTTCCGGCCGTTCTGTTGTCGCTCGCCGTGGTGTTCACCGTCGGTGGTTTGGTGAGCAACCGCGAGGGAGCGACGGACGCCCGTCAGGAGATGGCCACGTACTCCGTCGACGCCGACACCGGGGACGCGTACTGGGCGTCACGGCGAGCACCGGTGAGCGAATGGAGCCGATCGCTGCTGAGCGAGCCGCCGGCACCGCTCGCCGCGGCGATGCCGTGGTGGGACGGGGCGGCGCTGTGGCACGGACCGGCACCACGTGCGAATCTGTCCCCGCCCGAGGTGGCGGTGGTCCGGGACGTCATGGACGACGGTCGGCGTGACTTGACGCTACGCCTGTCGTCCCAACGTGACGCCTCGATGATCGGGCTGTGGGTCGACGGTGACAGTGCAACCGTGCGCAGCGCCACCGTCGCCGGCCGAGACGTCCCCTCCGGCCGGTCCCTCGGGAAGTGGGACTTCGGGTTCCGTTTCTTCGGTCCACCGACCGAGGGCATCGAGGTGCGGCTGCAACTCGAGCAGCGCGCCGACGACGTCGCTCTTCGGGTAGCCGATGGCACTGACGATCTCGGAGTCGTTCCGGGATTCTCGGCACCGCCCCAGGGTCGCGTCCTCGTGAAACCGGAGGTGGTGGTGACACGCGCGCTCGAACTCTGAGCCAGGCTTCCGGAACATCGGCCCAGCCAGGGCGACGTCGGGGCGTACTGCTTTCGGCCATCCGCCGGGCGGACGGACCGCGTTAGGATGCGCGTCGACTCGAGCTTGATCGGAAGCTTGATCGGAAGCTTGATCGGAAGAAGGTGCCGTGCTGTCCAGCCGCCGTGCGCTGACCGTTCTGCTCTGCGCCGTGGCCGCGTCGTCTCTGGCGGCGTGCGGTCAGGCCACGCAAGTCGGTGCGGCGGCGGTGGTCGGCAACGAACGGATCACCGTCAGCGAGCTACAGCGCGAGGTCCGCGAAGTCGCCGAGGAGGCGCCCGGCGGCGGCGAAGCCACCGGCGACCAGAGCGCAGTCCAGCAGAACATCTTGCAGCGGCTCATCCAGCACTACCTGCTCGAGGAGCTGGCGCGCGAGGAAGGCGTCGAGGTGACCGCGGCCGAGATCGACACCTTCGTCGAGGAGCAGATCATCGCGCAGGCGCCGGACGGGGACATCGGCCCGCTGCTCGCCCAGAACTCGCTGACGGAAAGGACCATGCGCCGGGCGGTGCGCGACCAGCTCATCGCCGAGAAGCTCATCGATGAGCTGGGGGGCAACCAGCAGCTGGTGCAACTGCTCACCGAGAAGAGCGAAGAACTAGGCGTGACGGTCAGCCCTCGCTACGGCAGCTGGGACGGCATCATGCTCGACGTGTCATCCGGATCGATATCCACGCCGGCGGCTCGGCCCGCCGAGACGCCCACCGGCTGAATCGCATCCGGTGGATCGCGGCCGTCTGGTGCTGCTCGTCACCAGCCCGCGCGTCGCGCCGGGCCTGCTTTCTGCGTCCGCCTGGGACGCCGTTCGCGGCGGGCGGGTACTGATGTCCGACGCCGCGCACCCGCAGGCGGCACCGCTGCAGGCTGCGGGGATCGAGCCGGTCGTCGCCGGGGCGCCGAGCGCTTCTCGGTTGCTGGAGGAGGCGGCGTCGAGTCTCGTGGTGTGGCTCGGTTCGCCGGACGGCGATCCGGGACTCGCGGATGCGATCGCCGCCGAAGTAGCACTGCGGGTCGGCCGCGGAGAGCCGGCGCCGACGGTCGAGGTACTGAGCGGCTCGTACGACCTCCCGGGTGCACGGCTGCTCGACCTGGTCGCCGTCATGGACCGGCTGCGTTCGCCGGGTGGCTGTCCGTGGGACCGGGAGCAGACGCACCATTCGCTTGCCACCTACCTGCTGGAGGAGGCGTACGAGACGCTCGAGGCGATCGAGAGCGACCCGGCGCACTTGCGCGAGGAGTTGGGCGACCTGCTGTTGCAGGTCGTGTTCCACGCCCGGATCGCCGAGGAGCACGACACCGACCCGTGGTCGATCGACGACGTGGCCGCCGGGATCGTCGAGAAGCTCGTCGCACGGCATCCACACGTCTTCGGCGATGCGCAGGCCAGCACCGCGGCCCACGTCGAAGCGCGCTGGGACGAGCTGAAGCGGGCCGAGAAGCAGCGGATGTCCGCCACCGAGGGCATTCCGGCCGCCCTGCCGGCGCTTGCGTACGCGGCGAAGCTGATGGATCGGGCCGCCCGCGCCCATGTCGCTCCGCCGTTGGAGCCGGTCGATCGAGCGGCAGCCCCGATCGGTGACCTGCTACTCGCCGTCGTCGCACGGGCGCGGGCGGAAGGCATCGACCCGGAGCAGGCGCTGCGCGACGCGGCGCGCCGGTATGCCCACGCTGTCCGGGAACGTGAGGGCCGCTGACCGTGCCGCCGGCAGCCGCCGCGGCGGCAGCGCTGCCCGCGGGATTGGTGTGGCGCGCCAGCGCTATGCGATATCCGGAGCGAGGACCCAGGCGACCGAGAAGCCCGCACGCTCCGGCTTCGGAGCGAGTTTCACCAGACCGCCCATCTGGAACCTGATCACCTGAGCGTCCTGGTCGTCGACGATCAATGCGGACGCGAGACGGTCGAGGAAGGGCAGGTGGCCGACCAGGGCGACCGACTCGTTCTCGGACTGCGCGCGGAGCCATTCGGCCACCGGACCGACTGGGTCGTTCGGAGCGAGCCCGTCTCGAGACTCGGCGTTGCCCCCGGCGACCGCGTCCGCAAGGATCTCCGCCGACTGCTCTGCCCGCAGCTTGCCGCTGTGCAGACACCGGTCGATACGGACCCCTGCCGCCCGAGCGCGGGATGCGACCCGCATGACGGTCGTCCGGCCGGCATCCGTCAACGGCCGGCCGGGGTCGTCGGCCTCCGCCATGGCCTCGCCATGCTGCATCAAGAACACGTCCATGGTGTCGGAGCTCCCTGCCGACGACGGCCTCGGTCGGGCTACCGGTCCGCAAACATGACAGCGTAGGCCAAGAAGAGCACGAGGGTACGCGGTGGTTCACCAGGCTGGTGTGCCTGGCGAACCACCTCCGCCAGGGTGCTGAACGTGATCGACGGAGACCCCGCGCTGCGGCCCGCCGGCGGCGCACGGCGCCACTAGGATCGCCGACGTGGCGACGATCGAGGCAGTCGGTGCGCGGGAGATCTTGGACTCGCGCGGCAACCCCACCATCGAAGTCGAGGTAGCACTCGATGACGGCACCATCGCGCGAGCGGCCGTGCCGTCCGGTGCGTCGACCGGCGCCTTCGAAGCGGTCGAGCTGCGCGACGGCGACAAGTCACGCTACCTGGGCAAGGGCGTCGAGAAGGCCGTCACCGCAGTGGTCGACGAGATCGGACCGGAGTTGGTCGGCTACGACGCGAGCGAGCAGCGG
>JACVRX010000021.1 GCA_014534205.1 Jiangellaceae bacterium | reverse complement strand
GCCGGGTGAGCCACACGAGCACGAACCGGGTGGTCACCGGGGTGTCGAAGCGGACCTGCGCTTCCTCGGCCGCTTCGGGAACGGACGCCACGACGCGCCAGTCGTCCAGGTCGGTGGGTGCGCGCACCGCGGTCTGGTCTGGAACCCGGATCTCCAGCCCGGTGTCCTCGGACAGCATGGTCAGTCGGACGCCGGAAACCGGCAACGTGGCGCCCAGGTCGAGGTAGATCCCGACGCCGGGCTTCTGGTCCTCCAGCGGATCAAAGTAGTCAACGGTGGTCCAGGCGGTGTCGGTGTCGCCGTCGGCGGCCAACGGTGCCTCGTCCGGGTTCTCGTCGCCGCTACCGGCCGGCGGGGGGTCGAAGTCGGTGACCGAGGAAACGGCCAGCGGCCGGGGTTCGACCGGCGGCTGGGGCGAGGGCGCACTCGAGGTGGTCGTCGGTGTGACGGGCGGTGTCGTCTGGTTGCCGCTCGCCGTCCCTGTGTCGACCGCGCCGCGCACGAGCTGCAGGCCGACGACCGCCGCACCGAGCAGGAGTGCAGCGCCGGCCAGCACGCCCATCACCCGAGCGAGGGTTCCGGCTCGGCGCGGTACCGCCTCGGCCGGGGCGGCGATCGGCGACTGCGCCGCACCCACGGGCGGCGCAGTCGCCGACGAGTCGTCCAGCACGGCCGGCGGCCGCCCTTCGTCAGCCGTGTCGTCGAACCCGCCGAGCAGGTCGCCGAGCCTGCCTGCCGTCCCCCGGGTCAGCGCGTCGGCCACCTCGGCTGGGCTGCGCAGCGGCAAGGCGTGCTGCCGGGCGGCGTAGCCGAGCGCCCGGTCGGCGACCTCGTCGAGCAGCCGTGGCACACCGGAGCGGACCTGCCGGGGCGAGGCCAGCCGGTCGTCGATGCGCGGAGCCCGCGGCAGGTCCTGCGCCTCGTCGCCGGGCCAGCGACCGGTCAGCGCGGCGTAGAGGACTCGGCCGATGCCGGCGGCGTCGCGCTCCGCGGCGCCGTTCTGCGACAACCCGTAGATGACCGTGTCGGTGGCGAGCCCGGCGATCTTGACCCCGCCGTCCGGCGTGACGATGACTGATGCCGGGCTGAGTCGCAAGTGGGTCAATCCGTCTTCGTGAGCGGTGGCCAGCGCCTCGGCGACCTCACGAGCGAGTGCCCGGGCCTGGTCCGGCGAGAGCGGTCCGTCCGCGAGCACCGCGCGCAGGTCGCGGCCGGCCGGCCACTCGCGCACGACGTACGCCGTTGCGTCCTCGGTGTCCACGTCGAGCACCCGCAGAAATCTGGCATCTCTGACAGTGGCGGCCGCGCGCGCTGCGTCGGTGATGCGCTGCGCACGCGGGTCGTCCGCGGACACCGTCTGGACGAGCACGGGCCGGCTCAGCACGGCGTCGACGGCCCGCCAGGTGCGCACTCCCCACACCTCGTCGAGTAGGTCCTCGACGCGGTATCGCCCGGCCAGCACCTGGCCGGGACCGATCGCCTGGTTGGTCACGGCTCTCCCGGCGTCGCGGGGGGCGCTCCGGAGTCTGCCGCCGCCCGGCGGTCGGGAGCATTCCCCGGGTTGCTCATGGTAGGTGGCGTCCTGCGTATCCGCTTGCGCAGCACCGAAACCCCGTCCCGGACCTCCTGTATCCGCATCGCGTAGGCCAAGACGAGGAACAGGGACACTCCCACGATGCCGGCGGCGGTCACGGTCAGCAGGTCAGCCACCAGTTGCCCGGCGAATCGGAGTACGCGATCGAGGACGACCGTCACTCCGTACCCGGCGAGCGCGGCGAGCCCAGCCGGAATCGCCAGGCGGAGCACGTGCAACAGCAATGAGCTGCGGGAAATGCCACCCAGCCGGCGGCCGAGCACGCCCAGGCTCACCACCGCTCCGACCAGGTACGCCAGGCTGTATCCCAGTGCGAGCAGGACGGTGACCCGATCCGGCTCGGTGGCGGCAACCAGCAGCGCGACGGTGACCATCGTCGCGGCGATGCCGAGCTGCACGAAGAAAGGCGTCCGGGTGTCCTGCGCGGCGTAGAAGCCGCGCAGCACCAGGTAGTGGACGGTGAACGCCACCAGGCCAGGCAGCAGCGCCATGAGCGTGAGCGCCAGCTCGCCGGTCTCCCCCGTGGCGGCGCCGTGACCGAAGAGCAACGCGGCCAGCGGCCCGGACAACCCGGCGAGCAGCGCGGCAACCGGCACGATGACCGCGAGGCACAGGCGCATGCCGTCGACCAGCCGGTCGCGCACCAGCCCGAGCCGGCCGTCGGTGGCGTCATCGGCCAGCCGGGGAAGTAGCGCGGTGGCGAGCGAGACGGTGATCACCGAGTGCGGCACCATCATGATCAGCATTGCGTTCGCGTAGACGACGTATCCGGCCCCGTTGGCCCCACCCGTTCCGAGCGCCGCGTCGGCGGAGCCACCGGTAGCTGCTCGGACGACGAACAGGTAGGCCAGCTGGTTGACCAACACGAACCCGATCGTCCACAGGCCGAGCCGGGCCGCTTGCCCCAGCCCGGCATGCCGCCAGTCGGTGCGAAACCGCAGCCGGAAGCCGACCCGCGCAAGCACGGGGAGGAGCACGAGCGCTTGCAAGCACACGCCGAGCGTCGATCCGAGACCGAGCAGGAGCACCTCTCCGTCGGAAAACGGCTCCGGGCGCTTCGGTCCCTTGGCCAGCAGATACCCGGTGAACACCGCGATCACGACCAGGTTGTTAACGATGGGCGCCCACATCATCGGACCGAACCGGCCGCGGGCGTTGAGCATCTGCCCAATGAGCACGTACAGCGCGTAGAAAAGGACCTGCGGCAGGCAGAACCGCGCTAACAGCACCATGTCGTCGAAGAACGGCTGCAGTTCCGGGGTGCGGTACTTCGCGCTGACGAACAGCCCCACGATCAACGGGGCGAGCAGCACCGCGATCATGGTCACGGTGCCGAGCACGACGGCCACGACGCTAAACAGCCGCTGGCCGAACGCCTGGCCAGCGTCGGCGTCCTTCTTGATTGCCTTGACCAGTACCGGGACCAGCACCGAGTTCAGCGCGCCGCCGCCGACGAGGATATAGAGCATCGTGGGGATCACCGTTGCGACACCGAACGTGTCGGCGGTGACGGTGGCGAGCCCGAGCGTGGCAGCGATCACCGCTGCCTTCGCGAAGCCAGCTATCCGGGAGACGATCGTGCCGGCCGCCATGACGGCGCTCGAACCGAGCAAGCCGCGTTGGGACAACACGGTCACCGGGCGGTCTCCCGCTGCCGCTGCGTCGTGGCCGGCGTGGCGGCGGGCCGCTCCGCCGGGGGTGTGGTGGCGGGGTGTTCGGGCGCGGGTGCGGTGACCGGGTGCGTGCGCGGGGTGGTGGCCGGCGCGGCCCGGCTCTCACGGCGGAGGCGGAAGAACCGCAGGATGGTCCCGAGCGCGAACAGCACCAGACCCGTGCCGACGATGATCCATCCCCAGGTGCCGTACTCCGTGGCGTTGATAAGTAGCCGGTGCGCTGACCCGACCGCTCTGCCGTCCGTCGTGGCGAGTTGGACGGTGACCGGAACCTTGCCGTTGGCGGCCGCCTCGGCCACGACGTCCACCGTGGCGTTCTCACCGGCGTCCACTTGCTGTGCGGAGATCGTCCCGATGGCCAGCCGGTCCGGATTGTCGGCATGGACCCGTAGTTGCACACGCACCGCGTCCGGCAGGCCGTTGCGGATGGTGAGCGGGAACGAGCCGGTCTGCCCGGACAAGGTCACCGATTCCGGGATGATCAAGGAGACCCGGTTCAACCGGGCGTCTACTTCCGCTCGGGCCAGCTCGACGTAGTCCGCCGCGGCGTCCGGATCGGCCCGCCAGTTGGCCGAACCGGCGCGCAGCACGGTGAGGTCCAAGGGGTCCGCTACGGGTTTGGAGTCCGCCAGTAGCACGGCGTACTGCGCGGACCTGTCGGCGAGCTCCAGTGTGGCGGCGGTGTGACCGGCCGGCGGTTGCGGTGGCGTGGTCGTCGTGGTCGGCGCAAGGCGTACGAGCGGGCGCTCGGTCACCGGCAGGTCGCGCAGCCGGGTAGGTGTCACCCACGGCGTTGTGGTCCACACGTCCAGCAAGGACCGCATGAAGGCGGCGGCCGGTTGCCAGTCGATCGGTGGGGCCACGACGAGCGGCGCCGGCGCCGTCCCGGTGGCTGCCGCGCCGAGCGCCGCCAAGGCGGTCTCGGTCAGCCAGCTCTGCCGGAGCACGAGTTCTCCTGCCTGCTGCTCGTGCATTCCGGTCATGATCGCCGCACCCAAACCGGGATCGGTGAGCACCGCATCGAGGCTGGTCCCTGCCGCGCTGACCTGCGCCAGCGGGCTGCCAATCGGCGGAGTGATCGCATCACCCGCCAGCACCACGGTGCCGACACCGGCGGCCGCGTAGGCGGCAAGCGTCTCGTCGGCCGCGCCGCCGGCCGGCCAGGCGACGTCGCTCGGCGCGGCGGCCGGCGACTGTCGCGTCACCCAGTCGCGGCTGGCCGTGACCGCACGCCGCGCCATGGCGTCCGCAACATCCGGGTCAACTCGGCCGATTGCCTGCAGGTCTGGATTCGCGTAGGGCAGCACCATGGGCGCGTCGCCCATCGTGGCCGCGCGGAACGCTGCGATCCATGCCGCGGCGTCGGCCGCCGCGGTCCCTTCGGTCGTGGCGCCGCCGGGTGCCGCGACCGCGTACCCGTCGGACATCGCGTCGACCGTCGTCGGCAGGTCCGGATCGACGACCCAGCTCACCGGAGCGTCCTGGGGCGCTCGGACGGCGAGGTCAAGCGGGCCGCCACGCTGCACGGCGGCGCCCAGCCGGTCGTCGAACACGCGGCCGTCGGACAGCAGCGACGGCGAGGCGGTGAGCGGCCAGAGCAACGCAACCGGGACGGTTGGCAGCGGCTGCTCGTCCGCCAGCCAGGGCACCACCGTCCGGGCCGTGTCGAGGGTGGCCCGCGGGCCCCCGGCGGTGCTGGCCCGGATGTCGACACCGACGACGTAACCGCCCGGATCACCCACGCTGATCTCGTCGACTGGCACGGTGAGCTGGTAGTCGCTGCTCTCTCCGGGCGCCAGGTCGCCGAGCTCCGCGAAGTACTCGACGTACCGGCGACCCCAACGCAGCGAGGTGTCAGTGCGGATGCGACGGACGTCGGCGCGGTCGGTGATCGGGATAGCGCTGTAGCGCAGGATCGCCTGGACGTCCAGCAGAGTTTCCTTGCCGGTGTTCTGCACGGACCCGGCGAGCA
Source organism: Jiangellaceae bacterium (assembly GCA_014534205.1). Classification (GTDB taxonomy): domain Bacteria; phylum Actinomycetota; class Actinomycetes; order Jiangellales; family Jiangellaceae; genus JACVRX01. The sequence goes on along the minus strand of JACVRX010000021.1, from coordinate 16,070 downwards.
CGAGCTGGCCGCCGCGCTGCAGGACGCCCGGCGTCAGGCTGGTGAGGCTCGCAACAGCGGACGGCGTGCCCGATGGGGTTGGCGCTCCAGATGCCGGCGCGACGCCCGCGACGGCGGCCAGCAGGCTGACCGCGGCGGTGACCGTGGCCGCAACGGCCGTCGAGCGAGCTCTCACTGGGCGCCCGCGTCCCGGATGACGTCGCGCACCCGGCCGACCACCCGCCGCTCGGAGGCGTACCGGAGCCGGCCGGGCAGCTCGTCGAGTGGCACCCATGCCACGTCCGCCACCTCCGTTTCGGTGGTGCCCAGCGTGCCACCGGTGGCCACCAGCAGGTAATGGTGCACCGTCTTGTGCATCCGCCGGCCGTCGACCCGGAACCAGTACTCGATCGGCCCCAGTGCCGACACCACCTGCGCGTCCAGGCCGGTCTCCTCGCGCACCTCGCGCACCGCGGCCTCCTCCGGCGTCTCATCCGGCTCGATGTGGCCCTTCGGCAGCACCCATTCGCACCGGCCGCGACGGTCGACCCGGCCGATCAGGACTGCCTGGCTGGCGCCGTCGAGGCGGTCGATGACCAGGCCTCCAGCGGAGGTCTCCCGGATGGACCTGGGTGGGCGGTGCCTGCCGGCGAGCTGCCGGTAGCGCCGGCTCGGTTCGCCGTCGGCACCTTCCGTCGATGCTGACGGCGGGCCAAGCATCCACTCAGGGTAGCCGGGCGACCGGCTCGCGCCGCCGACCTTACGCTGGTCGGCCGTGACGGAACGGCCGGAGCCGACCTCCCTGGCGCAGGCGCAGCGGCGCGCTGTCCGGCAGCTCATGCGGGTGGCGCCCGTGGTCGACGACCTGGCTGTCCGGTTCCGTCGAGCCGGGCACGAGATCGCGCTGGTCGGAGGATCGGTCCGGGACGCGCTGCTCGACCAGCTCGGCTCCGACCTCGACTTCGCGACGTCGGCCCGCCCGGAAGAGACTCGTAGGGTGCTCGCCGGATGGGCAGACTCATTGTGGGATGTCGGCGCCAAGTTCGGCACGATCGGCGTGGAGAAGGACGGGTACCGGATCGAGGTGACGACCTATCGGGCCGACGCCTACGACCCGGACAGTCGAAAGCCCGAGGTTTCCTACGGCGACTCGCTGCACGCAGATCTCCGGCGACGGGACTTCACCGTCAACGCGATGGCGGTGCTGCTGCCGTCGCCGGAGTTCGTCGACCCGTACGGCGGGCTCGCCGACATTGCAGCCAAGCTGATCCGCACGCCGGCGCCGCCGGAGTCGTCGTTCTCCGACGACCCGCTGCGAATGATGCGGGCCGCCCGGTTCGCGGCGCAGCTGGGTTTCGCGGTGGACGGTGCTGTTGTCGCCGCGATGACGAACATGGCGAACCGAATCTCGATCGTGTCCGCCGAGCGGGTGCGTGACGAGCTGGCGAAGCTGTTGTTGACGCTGCGGCCGCGGACTGGCCTGACGTTGTTGGTCGACACCGGGCTGGCGGAGCGGGTGCTGCCCGAGCTGCCCGCGTTACGGATGGAGATCGACGAGCATCACCGTCACAAGAACGTTTACGAGCACTCGCTGGTCGTGCTGGAGCAGGCGATCGCGCTCGAGGACCGGTTGCCGGAGGGCGGGCCTGACCTGGTCACCCGGCTGGCCGCGTTGTTGCACGACATCGGCAAGCCGCGGACTCGGCGGTTCGAGCCGGGAGGCGGCGTGAGCTTCTACCACCACGACGCCGTCGGCGCGAAGCTGGCGCGTAAGCGGCTGACGGCGCTGCGGTTCCCGAAGACGATCGTGGAGGAGGTCGCCACGCTGGTCGGGCTGCACCTGCGCTTTCACGGCTACGGCGGGGGCGAATGGACCGACTCGGCGGTGCGCCGGTACGTGCGCGACGCGGGACCACTGTTGTCGCGGCTGCACATGCTGGTGCGGGCGGACTGTACGACTCGAAACCAGCGTAAGGCGCTCGCGCTGCAGCGTGCCTACGACGACCTCGAGGAACGGATCGCGCGGCTGTCCGCTGAGGAGGAGCTTGCCGCGATCCGGCCCGAGCTGGACGGCCACCAGATCATGGCGATACTCGGGATCCGGCCGGGGCCCGCCGTCGGTCGCGCCTACCGATACCTGCTCGAGCTGAGACTCGATCGCGGTCCGATCGGTGCCGATGCCGCCCGGGAAGAGTTGCTGCGCTGGTGGGCCGGCCAGCCGAAAGGCGCGTCAACCGAGCTGCCGCCGCCGCGTTCCGCTCCGGAATGACCACGTACACCACCCCAGCCCGTACATCACGAGCCTTGCAAGCCTCGTGATGTACGGGTAAGCCTGGTGATGGCCGCACGGCCGGTGCGTTCAGGATCCCGAGTGCTTCATCTCCCGGTTCACATCCCGGTTCAGACAACCAGCCGCGTCCACAATGAGACCGAGTGGAACACGAAGTCGTGGATGCCTTCCCGGAGCAACACCATCATGTGCAGCTCGTCGTCACCAGAGCGCACGAACCCGATGTCCGCGGTCCGCGCAACCGGCTCCGTGATCGGGATCTCCGTGCGTTGCGCCCCGATGTCGACCACGACGTGCCCGGTGGCGCCCTGACGAGGCCACACCTCGAAGCTCAGGGTCATCACGGCAGGCCCCGTTGGCATCTCGCCGAAGTGGAAATTGCAAGTGGGCCAGAACTGCGTCGGGAACGGCGACGTGGTCCGCCACCAGATATGAGCGAACTCGGGTGCCGTTGTGTAGACGCCTTCGAAGGCAGCCAGCCAGGCCCGAGGCGATGCTCGGTACGGCCGCTGGGGCGTGAGGAGGTACCTCGGCCGGGCGAACATCGACGGGTCCACGCGGAATCCCACTCCCGCGAGGCGCCGTGCTCGCGTGGCAGCGGACGGTGAGCGCGTCATCGGTGTCGTCTGAACCGTCCTGCTCACCAGGTCGATCGCGTCGTGGACATGTACGTCCGCGCGCGGCGGCGGTTCCTCGCTCGGCGCGCGGTGTCCGCGGGGCATGCGCTGATCGTGGCTGGCATCGCGTCTGGTGGCCATCGGCAAGTCCCTGGGTTGGGAACTGCGCAGCTTATGCCACCTCCTGGGTGTGCGGCGGCCCGTCCACCAGACGCGCAACGCGAAGGCGCTGCAGGCGGTTGGTTCTCAATCGGTGGGCGTAAGCGCCGAGGTCACGTGGACGACACCGAGGCCATACCGTTCATCGAGCCGCTGCTGCAGCCCTTCGGTGTCGGCGACGACGTGCAGTTCGACGATGCCGCGGATGATGTCGACGCTCGAGCTGAGCACGCTGGGCGGCGCGGTCACCTCGGCCTGGATCGCCAGCAACTCGGCTTCGGTGCGCACCGCAGAGCTGACACACAAGGCGCCGTCCCATATGGCACGCAATTCCTGACGGTGCCGGTCCAGATGCCCGGTGAATTTCACGTTGAGGATCAGCCGTGCCGGATCGTTCCCGGCGGCCTCATCGACTGGGCCGGCGGTCACCGCCGGGTTGATCGACTGGTCGAGCCACAAGCCGGCGTAGTCGGGCTGCGACTGCGCGTATGCGATCGTCGCCTGCAGCGCCGTGTCGGTGGCCGTAGCGGCGTCGGCGACGGCGGTCCAGCCACCCGGCGGTGGCTCACACGGCGTCACGAATCGATCGACGTCGGGCTGTCCGGGCAGATCTTGGTCGCCTCGGCCGGTCGGCGTCGGGGGCTCGGCCAGGGTGAAGCTTTCGCCGTCGTACGTCCCGAGGACGGTGTACTCGCCCCACGTCGTGCCGTTGTGAGACTCCTCGCCGTCGACCGAGGCCCAGTCCCAGCCGACGATGTCGGGCCCGCCGCACTGCGGCGGAAACGATGTCGCGACTCCGCCCAGGCACAGCTGCGGGCCGTGGTCTGTGCTCTCGAGCACGATGGCCGTGGCGGTGTATCGGGTCCCGTGGTCAGTTGGCGCAGCATCGGTCATGGCGGACCTCTCCTCGCCACAGCCGGCGAGCGCCAGCACTAAGACCACGCTGAGCGGCCCGGTACGCCAGAAGTTGCTCACGCCAGTAAGACGTGGTGGCCGGCGCTGAGGTTTCACATGTGGCTGCCGGGCCATCACCAGGCTTGCCCGTCCATCACCAGGCGTGCAGGCCTGGTGATGTAGGGGCAGGGGTGGTGTACGTGGTCATTCCAATGAGTAACCGTGGTGCGGGAGCGGGAGGTCATTCCGGGCGCCGGAGGGGGACAGGGACCGGCGCGTCGGCGGCGGGCACGAGGGTGCGGCCGACCCGCCAGTAGATCAGCGCCGTGGTGGCGTACCCGGCCGACACCAAAACGGTGAGCGCGTACGACTTCCCTGACGTCGGCAGGGTGAGCGCCGCGAACAGCGCCGCCGCGACGAAGGTCACGTTGAAGACCACGTCGTAGAACGAGAAGACGCGGCCGCGGTAGGCATCCTCGACGTGCTGCTGCACCAACGTGTCCACGACGATCTTGATGCCTTGGGCGGCGATACCGAGGAAGAACGCGGCGACGAGTACGGCCGGTACCGTGAACAGCGCGCCCGGGACCAGGCTGACCACCGCTGCCGCGCCCAGCAGGATGGTGATCCAGGTCTCCTTGCGCATTCGCCGAGACGCGACCGGCGTCGTCACAGCGGCGAGCAGAAAGCCAACCCCCGACACGGCCAGCACGGTCGCGAGAGTGCCGAGGCCCGCATCGACTTCGGCCGGCGCGTGGAAGTAGTTGCGCGACAGCAAGATCACGGCAACGGTCGAGATGCCGTAGAAGAACCGGTGCGCTCCGATGACGGTCAGTCCCCAGGCCGCCGGCGGGCGGTGGCGCAGATGGTGGGAGGCGTCAACCAGGCCGGCGAGCACGTGCCGCGCCGCTTGCCGGGCGGACGGGCGCTGGGAGTCCTCATCCGGCCCCAGCGAGTCCCGGCCCAACAGCAACGCGAGCGACCCGGCCGCCAGGTACAGCCCTGCCGCGAACAGTGCCAGGGCGACGTCGGTGCCGGTCAGCTGCCGGACACCGAAGCCGAGCGCTACTCCGGACATCGCCGCGGCGGTCCCGCTGGTAGGGAACACCGCGTTGGCCATGACCAGCTCGTGCGCCGGCACCACGTGCGGCAACGAGGCACTGAGGCCGGCCAGGATGAACCGGTTCACCGACAGCACAGCCAAGGCGGTCGCGAACAGCGCCGGGCTGGCATGGGAGCTGGTGAACAACGCGGCGACAACAACCACCATGCCGGCCCGCAGCACATTGGCGAGCAGCAGCACCTGCCGCCGCTGCCACCGGTCCAGCAGGACGCCGGCGAACGGACCGACCAGCGAGTACGGCAGGAGCAGCACCGCGAAGGCTTGCGCCGCTGCCGGCGCCGTCGCGTGCCGTTCCGGGGAGAAGAAGACGTACGACGCCATTGCGACCTGGAACACGCCGTCGCCGAGCTGCCCCACCACTCGGATCGTGAAGAGCCGGCGGAACCCACGCCCACGCAGCACGATCCGCAGGTCGGTGACGAAGCCCCCGGCCAGGCTCACTCCGGCAGCCTAAGCACAGAAATCACGGTGTGGACGTGGTCGACGGTAAGACGCGGGCCCGCGCCGGGTGGCGTCAGCCGCCGCGGACGATCGCCATCGCGTGCTCCACGAGGCGCACCAGTACCTGCTTCACCGATTCCCGGTCGCGGGCGTCGGTGACGACGAACGGCACTTCCGGCGAGAGCCGCAGGGCGTCGCGGACCTCGTCGACCCCGTGGTATTGAATGCCGTCGAACGCGTTGAGGGCGACCAGGAACGGCAGCCCCCGCCGCTCCATGTAGTCGACGGCTCCGAAGCACTCGGCCAGCCGCCGGCTGTCGACGAGCACGACTGCGCCGATCGCCCCGCGCGTGATGTCGTCCCACATGAACCAGAACCGGTTCTGCCCCGGCGTGCCAAACAGGTAGAGCACGAGGTCACCGGCAAGCGTGATCCGGCCGAAGTCCATTGCCACGGTCGTGGTGGTCTTGTCAGGCAGCATTGAGAGGTCGTCGACGGACGTGGAGGCCTCGGTCATCAACGCCTCGGTGCGCAGCGGCTCGATCTCGCTGACGGCACCGACGAATGTCGTCTTGCCCACGCCGAAACCCCCGGCAACGACGATCTTGACCGAGAGGGCGTCCTGGACGGCCTGCGTGCCGTCTACCACCTCAGAGTCGACGAAGGCCATCCCTCACCCTTTCGAGCACATTCAGATCCCGCGCCGGTGCCACTCGCCCGGCGTACGCCACGTGCGGGTCAGCAACGTGGACGAGGCCCTCGGTCTCGAGGTCGGCGACCAGCACCCGCGCTACCCCGATCGGCACCCTCACCAGCGCGGCCACCTCGGCCACCGAACGCGGCGAGAGGCAGATCCGCAGGATTCGCTCCCGCTCCGGCACCGCGTCGATGGTGTGTGCGCGTCCTGACTTGGTCGCCGAAACCAGTGCCTCCAACGCAGTCTCTTGAACGGGCCGTGTTCTGCCGCGGGTGGCAAGATAGGGCCGCACCCGCGCGCCTTCCGGTGGCGTCACCGGGCCGCTCCGGTGCCTGCCATGCCCGATCATCCCACCCGGGCCGCCGGCGTGAGCACTGCACCGACTCGCTCGACGAGCAGCGCCATCTCGTAGCCAACTTGGCCGAGGTCGGCGTCCGACACTGCCAGCACTGCGAGGTGCGCACCATCCCTGATGGCCATGACGAGCAAGAAGCCACCGGTCATCTCGACCAGGGTCTGCTGCACCTGGCCGGCGCCGAGGATCATCGATGCGCCTACCGTCAGGCTGGCCAGGCCGGATACGACTGCGGCGAGCTGTTCTCCGCGTTCGCGGGGGAGACCCTTGGACCCGGCCAGGTGCAAGCCGTCCGCCGACACCACGATGGCGTGCGCCGCACTGGGCGTCCGGTCCACGAAGCGCTCAAGCAACCAGCCGAGCTCCTCGTTGCGTGCGGTGTTGCTCACGAACTGCTCCCTTCGGCATCGTCTGGCCGTTTCGGCACCCAGCCACCCGTTTCCTCGCGACCCCGGCTGACGCCGCGCTGCAAATTCGACAGCGTGGCTGCGACCTTGTCGGCGTCATGCTCGGTCGCCTCGTGCCGTACGCCCGGCGACTCGCCGGCCACCTCGGCCACCGATCCGGGGATTAGCGTCGCGCCACGGCGGCGGACCGGGAGGCCAGAGCCACTGAGCGCCGGCTCCTCGACCGTCGAGCGGCTGAGCTCGTCGGACCAACTCCGCCTGGCAGGCGCGGTGACCTGCCGCTCGCGCTCGGCACGGCGGGCATTCGCCGACTGCTCCGCTGTCCTCAGTGCAGCAGCAGCGCGCCGCCAGCCCTCGTCCGCGGGGCTCGACCACTCGATGGGCTCACCGCCGCGCTGGAACCATGCCGACTTGACTGCTTCGAAGATCGGCGCATTTGCGTCGGGGAGCTCTGGTTCCGGCGCACGCAGGGACCGGCGCGGTGGAGTGGCCGGCTCCTCCTCCGGCCGCCGGCCGCGCGTATGCAGGCCGTTGCCGCCGCCGGACCCGTTCACAGGCTGCAGCGGCCGGCCGGGGGCGGGGGCGCGATTCGCCACCGGTGGTGCTGCGTCGGCCGCCGGCGCTAGGGCGGCCAATGGCCGCTCCTCGGGCCGGGGGCCGTTCCGTTCGGCTGCGGCCGATTCCGCCGAAGCCGGCGCCACGGAGCGCACCGGCGTTGAATCCAGCGGGGACAGGAGCAGGTTGGCCGGTAGGTCGATTTGGGCGATCATCCCGTTGGGCTGGCCTGGGACAAGATTGACCGTGATGTCGTGCCGCGCGGCCAGCCGGGCTACCACGTAAAGCCCGAGCGTGCGCGACGTCGCCACATCGATGTCGCCTGGCTCACGCAGACGCTGGTTGAGCGGGGTCAGCTCGTCCGGCGGGATGCCGATGCCAGCGTCCGCTACCTGAATCCGCAGACCACCGCCGAGCAGCGGTTGGCTGGTGATGGTGACCTCGGTGGACGGCGCGGAGAACTCGGTGGCGTTGTCCAGCAGTTCAGCCAATAGGTGGGCGACGTCGTCGACGGCCGCCGGCGTCACCAGGTCAGTGGGCATCACGCCGAAACGCACCCGGGGATACTGCTCGACTTCGCTGACCGCTGTTCGCACGACGTCGAGCACCGGCGTGGCCTTCCCGGCGCGACGCATCTCCTCGACGCCGGCAAGGACCAGCAGGCTCTCCGCGTGCCGCCGGACGCGAGTTGCCAAGTGGTCGATCCGGAACAACGCACTCAACTGGTCCGGGTCACGCTCCTGCGACTCAAGCTCCTCGATCTCGCCGAGCTGGCGGTCGACCAGGCTCTGGGTGCGTCGTGACAGGTTGACGACGATGGTGTCGAGGTTCTGCCGGAGCAGCGCTTGTTCACCGGCCACGCGGACGGCGGTCGCGTGGACGTCGTTGAACGCGGTCGCGACCTGCCCGATCTCGTCCTTGCCCTCCGGGGTGAGCGCGTCGCCGACGTTGCGGACAACCGCAGGACCGTCGCTCTGAATCCGTGACACCAGGGCGGGCAGCGCAATGTCTGCTGTCTCCAGGGCCGCTCGGCGCAGCCGGCGTAGCGGGCGCGTGATCGAGCGTGCGACGGCAGCGGCCAGCGCCACCGTCGCGGCGAGCACGACCAGAACGACCAGGGCGGTTAAGATCGTTGCAATCCACGCCTGCCTCGCCGTAGAGCTGGACTGCGCCACGATGTCACCGGACACCCGGTCCTGCAGGCCGCGGAGCACGTTGATGCGTTCAGTTGAGGCCTGGTACCACTGCTCCGGCGTGAAACGCGGTGCCTCGCCGGTGGTCCGTGCGGCGCTGCGGATTTGCTCGACAGCGCCGCGGGTGCCCGGCAGGTCGTTGTAGTACTGCGCGCGTGCCTGCGGATCGGCGCTCGCGGTAAACCGCGCGAGCAGGTAGTCCTGCTCACCTGCAGAGATCGCGCCTCGTTCGCGCTGTGCCGCACTGAGTGGTTCGCCGGAGGCCAGCACGTGGCTCAGCAGGGCGCGTTCCACCGAGGCGGACTCAGTTGCGCGAGCGAGCGCGTCGAGCGCCTCGACCTGCCGGCTCAGCTGGGAGTCGCCTGACTGCGTGCCGGTCGCCTTGACGAACCGCAGCAGTGCCTGGTCGACGAAGGAATAGTCGTCGACGCCGGCCGGGTCGTATGCCTCAAGCACGATGTCCCGGGAACCGCGGTACGCGTACAGCAGGTCCAGCTGCACCTGGGTGGCGCGCCGCGCCTCCGCGATGGCCGGGTCAACGTCGTCCGGCAGCTGCTCAAACTGGTCTTGCAGCTCGGCAAGCGCTTCGTCGGTCGCATTGCGCGCATCGGCGACCGCCCCTTGTCCGGTAGCACCGACGTCGAAGAGCCCGGAGACGTCTCGCTCGTCCTGCAGCGCGTTGACGGCGTCCAGCGCCGACGCCGTAAGGCGAACGTTGCGCGCGACGTCCGAGGCCGCCTCAGCCCGCTGGAAGGCGTCACGAAAGAGGAACGCACCCAGTACCAAGGCGCCGAGCAACGGCAGCAGCACGAGCAGCGCAACTCGGGCGCGGACGCTGCGGTCGTGCAGGAACGCCCGCCACGCCAATTCGACACTTGCTTGACGCCGTTCCCGCCATGTACCAGGCTTGGCGGCGCGTTCGTCCGCGCGCGCCCGCTTGGCTGCTCCGGCGGCAGGGGCCCGGTGCCCTGGCGGGTTCCGCGTCATCGGCTGGTCCTTCCCGTGTTGTTCCACCGGCCGGACCGCATGGTGATGAGGGGGTGGGGACGATCCGGCAGACGCCTTTGGACGCTCTAAGGTGCCTGACGATACCGCGGCCGCCCAGACGAATCACCCCGGGGCCCGGTAATTTTAGAAGCGCTCCGGATCAGCCGGGTTCAGCCAGGGGGGCTGGGCGAGCGCCGTCAGCGCTCGATCTCGCCGACGATGAAGCGTTCGACCAGATCGCGGCACACGTCGTCCGGGTACTGCTCTGGCGGTGACTTCATGAAGTACGACGACGCCGCGAGCAGCGGCCCGCCGACGCCGCGGTCCAGCGCGATCTTCGCGGCCCGGATCGCGTCGATGACGATTCCCGCGGAGTTGGGTGAGTCCCAGACCTCCAGCTTGTACTCGAGGGACACGGGTGCGTCGCCGAAGTTGCGACCTTCGAGGCGTACGAACGCCCACTTCCGGTCGTCGAGCCAGGCGACGTGGTCGGACGGCCCGATGTGGATGTTGCGCGGCTCGATGTGCTCTACCAGCTGCGACGTGACCGACTGCGTCTTGGAGATCTTCTTCGACTCCAGCCGCTCCCGTTCCAGCATGTTCTTGAAGTCCATGTTGCCGCCGACATTGAGCTGGTAGGTGCGGTCGACGGTGACACCGCGGTCCTCGAACAGCTTCGCGAGCACCCGGTGGGTGATGGTCGCGCCGATCTGCGACTTGATGTCGTCGCCGACGATCGGCACAGCAGCGGCGGTGAACTTGTCCGCCCACTCCGTGGTGCCAGCGATGAACACCGGCAACGCGTTAACCATCGCGATCCCTGCGTCGATGGCGCACTGGGCGTAGAACTTGGCCGCCTGCTCCGATCCGACCGGCAGGTAGCAGACGAGCACGTGGGCGCGCGCCTCGCGCAGGGCGGCGACCACGTCGACCGGCGCGTCGTCGGACTCGATAATCGTCTCCCGGTAGTACTTGCCCAGCCCGTCCAGGGTGGGCCCGCGCTGCACGGTGACCCCGGTGGCGGGCACGTCACAAATATTGATCGTGTTGTTCTCGCTGGCGCCAATGGCGTCAGCGAGGTCCATGCCAACCTTCTTCGCGTCGACGTCGAATGCAGCGACGAACTCGACATCGCGAACGTGGTATTCACCGAACCGGACGTGCATCAGTCCGGGGACCTTCTGCGCCGGATCGGCGTCTCGGTAGTAGTGCACGCCCTGTACGAGTGAGGCAGCGCAGTTTCCGACGCCCACGATGGCTACGCGGATGGAGCTCATCGGCTCTGGTTCCTTTCTTCTTCGGACGGGCGGCCCGGTCCGGATCCACCCCGGGGGCGGGACCCCCGACCCCGCCGGTTGCCAGTGCGCTCCCCCTCGATCAACTCGTCCAGCCAGCGGACTTCGCGTTCCGCCGACTCCAGCCCGTGCGCCTGCAGCGCCGAGGTGTAGTCGTCCAGGCGCTGCCGGGTCCGCTGGACGGCGGTGCGGAACTGCTCCAGCCGCTCCTGTAGCCGCGTCCGCCGGCCTTCCAGGATGCGTAGCCGGGTGCCCGCGTCGGCGCGCGCGAAGAACGCAAGACGAACCCCGAACTGCTCGTCGTCCCACGACGACGGGCCCGCCTGCGCGAGCAGCTGTGCGAAATGCTCCTTGCCGTCGGGGGTGAGCCTGTAGACGATCCGGCTGCGCCGCCCGCCGAGATACGCGTTTGGAGTGGCGGTGTGTTCAGCGAGTAGGCCGCGGCGGACAAGGTTTTTCAGGCAGGGGTACAGCGTTCCGTACGAGTACGCCCAGCCCAGCAACCCGTTGATCTGCTTGCGCAGCTCGTACCCGTGCATCGGCGCGTCGTGCAGCAGGCCCAGCACGGCAAGCTCCAGGGCGTCCGACCGCCGTCGCATCTCACCCACCTGCGTCATGTCGGTTCGATGTATCACGTCGATACATCGAGCAGATAACTGAACGATACGCAGCGGCAGATCACGCGCGCAAGCGCCGGCGCAGGTTCTCCAGCGGAAGGCGCGAAGCTAGCATCGTCGCGCCCGTCATCAACCCCCGACCGACCGAGATCCCCTGTGCACACCGATCGACGACGCCCCGCCGGCCACCGCCGCGCGGACGCCGGGACCCCCGCCGGGCCGATCCGGCCGCACAACCGTGCGCCGGCCCGGCCGGAGCGTCCGCCCGGCCGGTATGCGTCCGGTGCGCAGCCCCGGCGGGGGTGGTGGCGCCGGCTCTTCACCTGGAAAGCGTTCGCGTTGGGGATGCTGGGGCTGTTCGCGCTGGGCGTCGCCGTCGCCGGCGTCGCCTTCGCGATGACGGACATCCCGGCGGCGAACGACTTCTCCCGGTCTCAGGCAACGATCGTGTACTGGAGCGACGCTGAGAGCGAGCTGGGCCGATTCAGCGCGGAGAACCGGGAGAGCGTCGGCATCGAGCAGATCCCGCCGGACCTGCAGCGCGCCGTGATCGCCGCGGAGGATCGCAGTTTCTACGAGAACCGCGGGTTCGACCCGGTAGGCATCGCCCGGGCGGCGTGGACCAGCCTGCGCGGCGGTGAGATCACCGGCGGCGGATCGGGCATCACACAGCAGTACGTCAAGAACTACTACTTGACTCAGGAGCGGACGATCACCCGCAAGATCCGGGAGCTGTTCATCGCGATAAAGATCGATCAGCAGACGGACAAGGACCAGATCCTGGAGGACTACCTCAACACCATCTGGTTCGGCCGCGGCACCTACGGGGTGCAGACTGCGTCGAAGGCCTACTTCGGCAAGAGCGTCGCCGAACTGAGTCTCGAGGAGAGCGTCACGCTGGCGGCAATCCTGCGTAGCCCCGCCCGGTACGACCCCACGCTGGACGAGGACAACGCCGGCCGGTTCACCGAGCGGTTCGAGTACGTGCTCGACGGCATGGTGCAGAAGGGCTGGCTGGACCGGTCCACCGCTGACTCCGTCGTGCCGCCCACGGTGCTGCCGGAGAAGAAGAACAACACGTTCGGCGGACCGAACGGCTACCTGCTCCAACAGGTGAAGCGCGAGCTCGAGGCCGCCGGCATCGAGCCGGCGCAGATCGAGACAGGCGGTTTGCGGGTCGTGACGACCTTCGACCAGCAGGCGCAGCGGGCCGCAGCAGAGGCGGTGGCGCAGGAGTTCCCGCCGGACACCGAGAATGCCGACGGTGTGCACGTGGGGCTGGCCGCGGTGAAGCCCGGCGATGGGGGGCTGGTCGCGATGTACGGCGGCCCGGACGCCGTGGCGCAGCCGTTCGACTACGCCATTCAGGGAGCGATCCAGCCGGGCTCAGCCGTCAAACCATTCACCCTGCTGGCGGCACTAGAGAACGACATCTCGCTGAAGAGCCGGTTCGCCGGCAATTCGCCGTTCGAGGACGAGCGGCTGACCAAGCCGGTGCGAAACGAGTTCGACGAGGATTACGGCCGACTGGTAGACCTCGTCACCGCGACCGAGCGGTCGATCAACACGGCGTTCGTGGACCTCACCCTGGAGGTTGGGCCGCAGAACGTGTTCGATGCGATGGTCCGGGCCGGCATCCCGAAAGACGCCCCCGGTCTCCTGGCCGACGGCGTGATCACGCTCGGCACGGCGTCGGTGACCCCGGTCCAGCTGGCCGGCGCATATGCGACCATCGCCGCCGGGGGTCAGCAGGCCGACTGGTACACCGTCGCCAGTGTGACCGACCAGTCCGGGGCGGTCCGGTACGAGCGCCAGCAGGCCGTACGGGACGCGTTCGAGGCCGACGTCGTCGCGGACGCGACGTACGCGATGAGCCGGGTGATCGAGGGGGATCGCGGCACCGGCACCGAGGCGCGCAAGCTGGAACGGCCCGCCGCGGGCAAGACCGGGACTGCGGCGTTGCGTGAGGACACCACGACCTCGTCCTGGTTCGCTGGCTTCACCCCGCAGCTCGCCGCCGCCGTCGGGTTCTCCAAAGGCGACGCGACGGAAAACCTCGATGGCGTCGGCGGACTGGACACGTTCTTCGGGGGCGAGTATCCGGCCCGGGTCTGGACGGCCTTCATGAAAGCGGCGCTCAAGGGGCAGGAGGTACTCGAGCTGCCGGAGCCTGCGGGGGTCGGCGAGGATCTCGACCCGAGCCCGACCGCGACGCCGAGGCCGCGCCCGTCGACGCCTCCGCCCATGCCGGAAACCTGCCCGCCCGGGACCGAGGGCACGCCGCCTGACTGCGCGCCGGTCGTTACCCAGGAGCCGGACGCGGAGGCAGCGGTGCCCTCGGTGCTCGGCCTGCCCGAGCAGCAGGCGGCGCAACTGCTGAACCGCGCCGGGTTCGAGGTGGGGGTCGACCACGAGCCGACGGACCAGGCGCCGCCGGGGATCGTCATCGGGCAGGACCCGTCGGGCGGCACCGCTCCAGCCGGATCCACCGTAACCATCGTCGTGTCCGCTGAGCTGCCAGTATCGGACCAGGGCACCGTGCCGGATGTCGTCGGCCTGCCCGAGGAGTTGGCCACGCAGTTGCTGAAGGAGGCCGGGTTCGAGGTTGCGGTGTCCCGGCGTAACAATCCCGTCGTGCCGGAGGGCCAAGTCATCGCACAGCGACCGGGCGGCGGGTCGGCCGCGCCGCTGGGCTCGACGGTCCGCATCGTGGTGTCCGAAGGTCCGTAGGGTTCCGCATCGGGGAGTGACCGCGCCAATCGCCTTTCCCAGCCGCGACGATCCCGTGGTGGCCAAGGTCAGCGAGATCGTCGGTGGTCCCGCGGGCCGGCGCGCCGTGCCCGGCCAGGGGTGGTGGGGGCCGGTGCGGGTGGCGCTGGCGGTGGCGTGCGTGGTGCTCGGGCTTGGATTCCTGGCGGACGCGGGCTGCCGCGCCGACGGGTGGTCCAGTCGTTCGGATCGGGGAATGTGGACCGGCCTGTGCTACAGCGACGTCGCGTTCCTCTACCGGGAACGGGGACTGGCCGACGGGCTGGTGTATCGGGACGCGCCCGTGGAGTACCCGGTTCTGACCGGGGCCGTCATGCAGGTGTCAACGGTGCTCGCGCGGACGGTCACCGGAGGTGGCGTGCAGGCGCAGAGCGTGCGGTTCTACGACGTCACCGCGATACTCATGGGACTAGCTGCACTGGTGACGGTCGTCGCCACTGCGCGGACCGTGCCACGCCGGCCTTGGGACGCGATGCTCGTGGCCTGCTCACCGGTGCTGCTGTTCACCGCCACGATCAACTGGGACCTGCTCGCGGTCTGCCTGGCTTCCCTTTCGATCTACGCTTGGACCCGGGAACGCCCGGTGCTCACGGGTCTGTTCGTCGGGCTGGGTGCCGCGGCAAAGCTCTACCCGGCCGTGTTGCTCGGCCCGCTGCTGCTCGTGGCGTTGCGCGCACCGGACCGCGGCCGCGCGCTGCGGCGGTTCCTCACGGTGGCCGTCACCGCTGGACTCACCTGGGTGGTGGTGAACCTGCCGGTGTATTCGTGGGCGCCGGACGGATGGCGAACGTTCTTCACGTACAACGCCGGACGGGGACCGGAGTTCGGCTCGCCGTGGTACGCGCTCGACCTCCTCCGTGGCGAGTTGCTGCCGGACGACATCAACGGTCTGGTGCTGTTCTCGGCAGTAGTGCTGCTGGCGTCGATCGTGGTGCTGGCGCTGGTTGCGCCGAAGCGCCCTCGGCTGGCGCAGCTAGCGTTCCTCGTGGTGGCCGCCCTCGTCCTCGTGAACAAGGTGTGGTCGCCGCAGTACGCGCTGTGGCTGCTGCCGCTCGCCGCGCTGGCCCGACCGCGCTTGCGGGACGTGCTGATTTGGCAAGTCGGGGAGATGGTGTACTTCGTGGCCGTGTGGTGGCACCTGGCGACGCTGACCGAACCGGCTCAGCCGTTGATCGGCGCGCCGGGTTATGCGTTCGCGACGGCGCTGCGGATCGCCGCCCTCGGTTGGCTGGTCGCGATGGTGGTCAGAGACGTGCTGGGGCCCGAGCACGACCCGGTCCGTCCTTATCTCGGGCCCGCTCCGTCCTCATCCACCACCCGATCCACCACCCGCGTTGATCTCGGCCGAGTGGTCGTGGAATCCCCTCCCGAGGCGACCACTTCACCATGATCAATGGGGAACGGACGAGTGTCGCGGTCACAGCGGCTGATTCGGATGCGCCGCGGCCCGCAGGCGTTACCCAGCGGCTGCGCGGCGTGGCCGGCCGGCTCGCTGCAACTGACCGCGAGGTGTTGCTGGTGTGGGTGGCCAGCCAGGCGTCGATCTGGGTCGTCGCGGGTGCGGTCGGCTGGATATTTGCGACGAGCGGGATGGTGGTACCGCTGCTCGACCGCTGGCAGCAGTGGGACTTCCACCACTACTGGGGTATTGCGCTGGCCGGTGGGTACGAAGGCGACCCGACCGGGGTGCCG
>JACVRX010000100.1 GCA_014534205.1 Jiangellaceae bacterium | reverse complement strand
GGCAGGTCATCCGCTACAAGAGCGCAAAGTACTCGGTGGAGCGCCCGCTCGTGCTGGGCGGCTCGCTGGCGGGCGCCGGGCCGGCGCTGCTCGCCTGCTACTCCACCTACGGGCTCCAATTGGGCGAGGCGTTCCAGCTGCGCGACGACGTTCTCGGCGTGTTCGGCGACCCGCAGGACACCGGCAAGCCCGCCGGCGACGATCTGCGAGAAGGCAAGCGCACGCTGCTGGTGGCGTATGCGCGCGAGCGAGCCTCGGCGGCCCAGGTAGCCGTGCTCGACGCACTACTGGGCGACCACTCGCTCGGCACGCCTGGATTGGACCGGGTGCGGGAGATCATCATCGCCACCGGTGCTCTGAAGCGGGTGGACCAACTGATCGACGCGCTGGCCACCGGCGCGGCGGAGGAACTTGCCCGCGCCGACATCACCGACGAGGCACGTGCCGCGCTCGGTGAGCTGATCGGCGCCGCTACGGTCCGCGTGCGCTGACGTCGCAGCCGTTCGTCTCTCGCGGCCCGGCCTGGCGCCCGGACGAAAGCGCGCGCCGTCCGTACACTCGGCTGACCGTGGGCCTATCGGTCTCCGACGCGCCGGTCGGGCGGCTGGTGGACGGCCGCTACCAGGTCGAGGCCACCCTCGCCGGGGGTGGGATGGCCACGGTGTACCGGGCGCGGGATACCCGGCTGGACCGGATCGTCGCGCTCAAGGTCATGCGTCCCGAGCTGGCCGCTGATGAGGAGTTCGTCGCCCGCTTCGTCAGCGAGGCCCGGGCGGCTGCCCGGCTCTCGCATCCTGCGGTCGTCGCCGTCTTCGACCAGGGCGCGGACGGCGGATGCGTCTACTTGGCGATGGAGCTGGTCGAGGGTCAGACGCTGCGGGAGCTGCTGCGTGACCGGGTACGGCTGCCGGCCGCCCGGGCCGTACAGATCATCCAGCCGGTCCTCGCAGCACTGGAGGCGGCGCACTCGGCCGGACTCGTCCACCGTGATGTGAAACCCGAAAACGTCCTCGTCGGAAACGACGGACGGGTGAAGGTTGCCGATTTCGGGCTGGCCAGGGCCCTGTCCGACGCGTCAGCCCAGACCCGCGGACTGCTGCTCGGCACCGTCCACTACGTCGCGCCCGAGCAGGCGCTCGGCGAGCCCGCGACGCCACGGTCGGACGTGTACTCGGCCGGCGTGATGCTCTACGAGCTGCTCACCGGCGTACCGCCGCACTCCGGTGCGACGGACTTCGTGGTCGTGCGCAACCATATTGACGAGGACGTCCCGCCCCCATCGCTGCTGGTTCCCGAACTGCCCGTCGGAGTCGACCACCTGGTCCGAACGGCCACGGCTCGTGACCCGCACAGACGGTTCGCCGACGCCGGAGAGTTCCTCGCCGCGGTGCGCCGGGTTGCGCCTGCGCTGGACGGGCCCGCCGAGGCCGAGCCGCAGCGGGCGGTGTGGGCCGTCGCCGAGGCGGTGACTGCGACCTTCCTGCCCGCACAGCCCCAGCCCACGGACCGGACTGCCGTGCTGCCGGCGGCCGCTGCACGGAGGCGGCTCGCTCGCCCGGACGCCGCCAGCGACCGGTACAGCTCCGGCACCTTCCGCAAATGGCGCGGGCCGGTTCTGTTCGCACTGGTGCTGCTGCTCGCGACGGCTGCCGCGCTCGGCGCATGGTGGTTCGCCTCCGGCCGCTATACGGTGACGCCGTCGCTGCTGGGGCTGACCGTCGCGCAGGCACAGGCCACGGCCGCAGAGCAAAATTTCACCGTCGAGCCAGCGAGCGAGCAGCACTCCGAAACCGCGCCGGCCGGAACGGTCATCGACTCCGAACCCGCACCGGGTGGACGCATACTCGAGGGCGGCGAGATCGACCTCGTCGTGTCGCTTGGCCCGCGGCGAATGCAGGTGCCCGAGCTCGTCGGTCTCACCCGCCTCGCGGCCGAGAGAGCACTGCAGCGCGCAGAAATCCCGCTCGGGACGGTGCAGGAGGCCTTCCACGGCGAGGTGCGAGCCGGCCTGGTGATCTCACAAAGCGTCGTGGCCGGCGAGCAGATGCTGCCAGGGATCGCCGTCTCGGTTGTCGTGAGCAAGGGTCGGGAAGAGATCGAGATACCGGACCTGATCGGGCAGCCGCTGGCCGCCGCCCAGGAGCTGCTCGAGCAGGCAGGGTTCACCGTGGTCACCGAAGACCGATTCGTCCAGGGCACACCGGCCGGCACCGTCGTCGCCCAGGACCCGGCAGACGGCACCGGATATCGCGGCGACGAGATCCGGCTCACGGTCGCCGTCAACCCGCCAGCCGCACGCCTACCGGTGCCCGATGTCGTGGGCATGCATGTCGACGTCGCCCGCGGCCTGCTCGCCGCGCTCGGCTTCAAGGTCGAGGTCCGTGGTCAGTTCGGCGGCGGTGACGAGGTGCGCAGCCAGAGCCCGGAAGCGGGTGAACACCGGCCGTTCGGCAGCAAGGTCCGGCTGCAGCTGGAGCGCTGAAGCGCGGGCGGACACGACCCAGTGACGGCTTCGTAACAAACCGTCTTGGAAACCGGACGGCCCGTCCGCGTAGTGGACAGCCAGCACTACTGTCGAAGCTCGCCGTCAGCGAGGTGAACTCATGGTCGTCGTGATGCAGCCCGGTGCGTCGACGGCTCAGGTCGCTGCGGTGGTCGACCGCGTCCGGGAGGCCGGCGGCGAGGCGTTCGTCAGCCGTGGGGTCAGCCGGACGATCATCGGCCTGATCGGCGACGTGGACGAGTTCCGCGCGCTCAACCTGCGTGCGATGGCGGGAGTGGCCGACGTGATCCGCGTCTCGTCGCCGTACAAGCTGGTGAGCCGGGACAACCAGCCGCGCCGGAGCACGGTCATCGTCGGCGGACCGGACCGGGGCGTGCCGATCGGTCCGGACACCTTCACGCTGATCGCCGGTCCGTGCGCCGTCGAGTCCGCGGAGCAGACGTTCGACGCCGCGGAGATGGCCAAGGCTGCTGGCGCGACGTTACTGCGTGGCGGCGCCTTCAAGCCGCGGACGTCCCCGTACGCCTTCCAGGGCCTGGGTCGGCAGGGGCTGCGTATCCTCGCCGACGTGCGGGAGGCCACCGGTCTGCCGATCGTCACCGAGGTGCTGGACGCGCACGACGTCCCGCTGGTCGCGTCGTACGCGGACATGCTGCAGGTCGGCACCCGGAACATGCACAACTACGCGCTGCTGCAGGCGGTCGGCAAGGCGCAGCTTCCGGTGCTGCTCAAGCGCGGCATGCAGGCGACGGTCGAAGAGTGGCTGATGGCCGCCGAGTACATCGCTCAGCGCGGCAACCTCGACATCGTGTTGTGCGAGCGCGGTATCCGCACGTTCGAGACCTCGACGCGCAACACACTGGACATCGCCGCCGTGCCGGTGGTGCAGCGGCTCTCACATCTCCCCGTCATCGTCGATCCCTCGCACTCGGGTGGCCGGCGTGACCTCGTCCTGCCGCTCGCCCGCGCGGCGATCGCCGTAGGCGCCGACGGCATCCTCGTCGACGTGCATCCGGCTCCGGAGGACGCGCTGGTCGATGGCCCGCAGGCACTGGTGGGAGACGACCTGCGCCAGCTCGCCTCGGCAGTCCGCCGGTTGCCGCCGCTGCTCGGTCGCCGGCCGGCCGAGCACCTCGCGCCGGCTCGCTGAGCACCGCGGTCAGCGGAGCAGCCGAGCCAGGACCTCACCAGCCTTGCGGCAGTCGTCCGCGG
Source organism: Jiangellaceae bacterium (assembly GCA_014534205.1). Classification (GTDB taxonomy): domain Bacteria; phylum Actinomycetota; class Actinomycetes; order Jiangellales; family Jiangellaceae; genus JACVRX01. The sequence continues at coordinate 3,079 of JACVRX010000100.1, read as the reverse complement.
TCACGTCCAGATGTGTGGTCAGCCGGACGAGATGCCGGCTCACCGCAGAGACGAGCACACCGTCGGCCCGCGCCCGCTCGGCAAGTTCCGGAGCCGACATGCCAGACGGCGCCACGTCCACCAGCACCATGTTGGTATCGACGGCGTGCGGATCCACCGAGTGAATCGCCGCGGCGAGGATCCGCGCGTTGGCGTGATCCTCCGCCAGCCGCTCGACGTGGTGGTCCAGGGCGTAGAGTCCGGCGGCCGCCAGCACCCCGGCCTGCCGCCAGCCACCGCCCATCCGCTTCCGCCACTGCCGCGCGCTCGCGATCGCGTCGCGCGGGCCGACCAGCACTGACCCGACCGGCGCGCCCAACCCTTTGGACAGGCAGACCGACACCGTGTCGAACAACTCCCCGTACGTCCGCAGGTCGACGCCCGTGGCCACGTGGGCGTTCCACAACCGGGCGCCGTCCAGGTGCAGCCGAACGCCGGTGTCCTGCACGAGTTGGCGCAGCGCCCGCAAGTCGTTCAGCGGCTGGACCGTGCCACCGGCGAAGTTGTGCGTGTTCTCGACAGAAACAGCCGCCGTCGAGACGAGGTAGGGACCGGCCTGTGGCGACAGCATCCGCCGCACCGCCTCCACGTCGAGCAGCCCGCGCGGATGCGACCAGGTGCGCGTGGTCACCCCGTGCCAGACGCCGTGCGCGCCGAGCTCCGCGCGGACCACGTGGGCCTGCGCCTCACACAGCAGCTCTTCGCCGGGACGCACCCAGCTTCGTACGCCGAGCATGTTGGCAAGCGATCCGGTGACCGTGAACAGGCCCGCCTCGTGGCCGAGCACGCCCGCGACGCGGTCTTCCAGCGCGTTCACCGTCGGGTCTTCGGCGTAGACGTCGTCGCCGGTGTCGGCCATCGACATCGCGGCCAGCATGGCGGGCGTCGGCCGGGTGACCGTGTCGCTGCGCAGGTCGATCACACCGTTCCCCCAACGCGGTCATCGGGGATTCCGTGTCGTGGTGGCGACACCCCGGTCATGTGTCGCTCACGGTGCCGCCGCAGCGCGGGCTTCGAGCAGCTCGGCGACCAGGAACGCGAGTTCCAGCGACTGGGTCCGGTTCAGCCGCGGGTCGCAGAATGTCTCGTACCGGTCGGCGAGGCCGTCCTCGGCGATCGGGTCGCCGCCGCCGACGCACTCGGTCACCTCATCTCCGGTGAGCTCGACATGCAGCCCACCGGGCACGGTGCCCAGCGCTGCGTGCACCTCGAAGAAGCCGCGGACCTCGTCGACGACGTCGTCGAACCGGCGCGTCTTGTGCCCGCTCGGTGCCTCGTAGGTGTTGCCGTGCATCGGGTCGCACACCCAGGCCACGGCAAGGCCGTTCGCATTGGCCTTCTCCACCAGCGGCGGCAGCGCGTCGCGGACCCGAGCCGCGCCTATACGGCACACGAATGTCAGCCGTCCCGGCTCGCGTTCCGGATCCAGGCGTTCGGCAAGACCCAGCACGTCCTCGGGTGTCGCCGTCGAACCAAGCTTGACGGCGATCGGGTTGCGGATCCGTGCGGCGAACTCCACGTGCGCGCCGTCGAGCTGCCGGGTCCGGTCGCCGATCCACAGCAGATGCCCCGAGACCGCATACGGCTGCCGTGTCCGGGAGTCGATGCGGGTGAGCGCGCGCTCGTAGTCGAGCACGAGCGCCTCGTGGCTCGCGAACAAGTCCACCGTGTGCACCTGCTCCGGGTCCGCACCGATCGCGCGCATGAAAGCCAGCGCCTTCTCGATCTCGCCGGCCATCCGCTCGTAACGCATCCCCGCCGGTGAGTTGCGGACGAAGTCGGTGTTCCAGGCGTGGACCTCGTGCAGGTCGGCGAAGCCGCCGCCGATGAACGCTCGGGCGAGGTTCAGCGTCGCCGCGGCAGCGTGGTACGCACGCACCATGCGGTCCGGATCCGCCGTGCGGGCCGTCCGGTTGAACTCGAACCCGTTCACCATGTCCCCGCGGTACGCGGGCAGTGTGATGTCCCCCCGCGTCTCCATGGCCCGCGACCGCGGCTTGGCGTATTGACCGGCGATCCGGCCGATCTTCACCACGGGCACGCTGGCGGCATAGGTCAGGACCACGGCCATCTGTAGCAGCGTCTTGAGCTTGTCGCGAAGGTTGCGCGCCGTGACGTCGTCGAACGTCTCGGCGCAGTCGCCGCCCTGCAGCACGAACGCCTCGCCGCGCGACACCGCCGCCATCCGGTCGCGAAGCTGATCGCACTCCCCAGCGAACACCAGCGGCGGGAGCTGGCGTAACCGCTGCACCGCCACGTCGCGGGCCGCGGCGTCCGGCCACGGCGGTTGCTGCGTAGCCCGCCGGTTCTCCAGCGCGGCGGACAGCTCGGCGAACAATGCGTCGTCGCTGCCAGGGGTCACCGGCACAGCGTAGGGCCGGCGGCTGATCGGGCCCGCGCCGATAGGCTGAATGCGGCTGTACCCGGCGTCGTGCGTGCAGGCACGAGTGTGCACGGAGGTATCCGACGATGGCAGTTCGCAAGGTCGCAATGCTCACCGCCGGCGGCATCGCCCCTTGCCTGTCCTCCGCCATTGGTGGGCTGATCGAGCGCTATACCGAGGTGGCGCCGGACGTGGAACTCGTCGGCTACACCAACGGGTACGCCGGCCTGCTCGCCGGGCGCGCGGTGCAGGTCACAGCGGAGGTGCGGGCGCAGGCTCACCTGCTGCACCGGTTCGGCGGCAGCCCGATCGGCAACAGCCGGGTAAAGCTCACCAACGTCGACGACCTGGTCGAGCGCGGTTTGGTTCAGCCCGGCCAGGATCCGCTCGCCGTCGCGGCCGACCAGCTCACCCGCGACGGGGTGGACGTGCTGCACACCATCGGCGGGGACGACACGAACTCCACTGCGGCCGACCTCGCGGCGTACTTGGACCGGCACGGCCACCCGTTGACCGTCGTCGGACTCCCCAAGACGATCGACAACGACGTGATTCCGATCCAGCAGAGCCTGGGCGCCTGGACCGCCGCGGAGCAGGGCGCACTCTTCGCGCGCAACATCATTGCCGAGCACTCGTCCAACCCGCGGATGCTGATCG
>JACVRX010000125.1 GCA_014534205.1 Jiangellaceae bacterium | reverse complement strand
GCGCTCTTCGAGTCCCTCGCGGCTCAGAGCGTGCGGATCTACGCCGAGGCCGCCGCAGCACGCGTCAGGCACCCATCGAGGTGAAGCGTGCTGAGGCGGCCTCCGACAGGGACGTGCGCCATCTCAACTGGCTCGGTGACCAGCTCGGAGATGCGACGCGCTCAGCCCAGCCTGCGGAAGAACCCGCGGATATCGTCGACCAGCAGCTCGGGCGCGTCGTGCGCCGCGAAGTGGGAACCGGTGTCGTAGACGTTCCACGACACGATGTTCTTGTGGTCCCGCTCGGCGAACGCGCGGATCGAGTGGAAGTCCCACGCGAAGTTGGCCAGCCCCAGCGGCACGGTGGTGGGCTCGGTCGGCTTGTCCGTGGCGTGGAAGTCCTCGTAGTAGAGACGCGCGGACGACGCCGCCGTGTTGGTGAGCCAGTAGATCATCGTGTTTGTGAGCACGTAGTCGGGGTCGAGGTTCGGGCCGAGCAGCTGCGCGTTCCAGCCGAGCTGTCCCACCGGCGAGTCCGCGAGCGCGTGCGAGAGCGTCTGCGGGGCGGTCGACTGCAGCTTGTCGTACGCACCGCCGTTCTCCAGCCACCACGCCAGGAACTCGACGTTCTTCCGGTCTTCCGGCGACAGGTTCTCCAGCTCGGCGGGATCGCCGGACGGGAACGAGAAGACCTGGGTCACGTGCACCCCGAGGACGTGTTCGGGGTCGCAGCGCCCGACCTCGGGCGAGATGAGGGAGCCGCCGTCGTTGCCGTGAGCGCCGTACTGCTCGTACCCGAGGCGGTGCATCAGCTCGGCCCACGCCTTCGCGATCCGGTACCGGCTCCAGCCCCGGTCGGTGGTGTGGCCCGAGAAGCCGAAGCCGGGCACCGACGGGATCACCAGGTGGAAAGCGTCGGCCGGGTCGCCGCCGTGGGCTCGCGGGTCGCTCAGGCGGTCGATCACGTCCAGGTACTCGACGACCGTCGTCGGCCAGCCGTGCGTCAGCAGCAGGGGAGTCGCATCCGCCTCGGGAGAGCGGACGTGCATGAAGTGCACGTTCTGCCCGTCGATGGTCGTGGTGAACTGCGGGTACCGGTTGAGCCGCGCCTCCCAGGCGCGCCAGTCGTACTCCTCGCGCCAGCGCCGGACCAGACCCTGCAGGTACTCGAGCGACACGCCGTAGTCGGCGCCGCCGTCGGGCAGCTCGTTGGTCCAGCGCACGCGGGAGAGGCGCTGGTCGAGGTCATCGAGGTCGGCCTGGGGGATGTCGATGCGGTACTCGTTGATGTCCATGGATCCAACTCTGCCGGCCCATTAGGAAGACTTGCTTCCTCATGGAATGCGAATCTTGGGCCATGTCGGAAACCTCTGCGCGGCTCCTGCGCCTGCTCTCGCTCCTCCAGCTCCCGCGCGACTGGGCCGGTCCCGAGCTGGCCCAGCGGCTCGGGGTGAGCGGGCGGACCGTGCGCGCCGACGTCCAGCGCCTGCGGGACCTCGGCTATCCGGTCGTGGCCACACGCGGGAACGTGGGCGGCTACCGCCTCGGCGCGGGTGCGAACCTGCCGCCGCTGCTGCTCGACGACGACGAGGCGGTAGCGGTCACCGTCGGACTCCGCACGGCCACGGGTGGCGCCATCGCGGGGATCGAGGAGGCGTCGCTCCGGGCGCTGGCCAAGCTGGAGCAGGTGCTGCCATCCCGGCTGCGCCGCCGGGTCAGCACGCTGCAGACCTATACGGTGCCTGTGCCCCGCGACGACACGGGACCGACCGTCGACACGGAGGTCCTGATGGCGCTTGCCGCCGTCTGCCGCGACCGCGAGCGGCTCCGGTTCGACTACGCGGACAACTCCGGCGCGGCCACCGTCCGCGCCGTCGAGCCGTACCGGCTGGTGAGCTGGGGCCGCCGCTGGTACCTCTTCGCGTGGGACCTGGACCGGGACGACTGGCGGACCTTCCGTGTCGACCGGATGCGGCCGCGCATCCCTACCGGTCCGCGGTTCGCCCCGCGGGAGCTGCCCGACGACGTCGCGGCGTACGTGTCGAGCCGGGTCTCCGCCGCCGCCTGGCGATACCGGACGCGGGTCACCGTGCACGCCCCTGCCGAGGTGGTGGGCGAACGGATCAGCCCGGCGGTGGGCGTCGTCGAACGCATCGACGAGCAGACGTGCGTGCTGGACACCGGAGCCGACACCGTGGAGACGCTCGGCGCGTACCTGGGACTGCTCGCCGCGGACTTCGACGTCACCGGACCGCCGGAGCTCGTCGCATACCTCCGCCGTCTGACCGCGCGCTACGCGCGCTCGACCCCACCCACCCCCGACCGGTGAGTGCTGGACATTTGCCCCAACGCTTCGCGTACCCCGTTCTCGTGCGCCCGCTCCGGCTCGTAGACCGAGGCTATGGTCATCGGGTCGCCGACTACCTCGGCGACCTTGGGCAGGAGGGCATCCAGCTCCTAGAAGTCGAGCGGAGTGTGCCTAGACGGCCGATCTGGGTGTGCCTGGCACCGGTGCCCTAGCCGCGGACGTGCTGGTCAGCGAGTTTCCGGAACCACCCACCAGTGGAGGGTTTCGGCTTCAGGGCCGGAACACCTTCGGAAAGTCCCGGTCAGGTTCTCCTGGCCGGGGCTTTCTACGTTCCGGGAGGCGGGAGCCGACTGTGGGCGAGGCGGTGAGCCGTGTTTCCCGGTGTGGATCCTGGTGAAGCCGAATCTTGTGGGCCGCGGGAGGCATTCGCGGGCGCGACGTCGGCCGGCGCGGGCCGGGTTCCCGATGGCGGTGGTATTAGTTGTTGCAGCGTGGGCGCCGACTACTTGATCAACCGAAGTACGGGTTCGAGCGCGTCGCAGAGTTCCCGAAGTTCGTTCACGAGCGGGTCTGCGCTCTCATCATCGGCGAATCGAAGGACGGCACGAGCGCGCGCCAATCCGTTGCGCGCGC
>JACVRX010000063.1 GCA_014534205.1 Jiangellaceae bacterium | reverse complement strand
GACGTGGCCGGGCCGGCCCACCTTCGGGCTCAGCAGCCAGACAATGCCCTCGTCGGTCAGATCGGTCTTGGCGTCGACGAGCGCGTCGACGAGATCGCCATCACCGTCGCGCCACCACAGCAAGACGACGTCGGCCACCTCGCCGACCCCGGCGTCGACGAGCTCCGACCCGGTGACGTCCTCGACGTCCGCTCTCAGGTCGTCGTCGCAGTCCTCGTCCCAGCCGAGCTCCTGCACGACCATCCCGGGCCGGATCCCGAGCCGGTGCGCCGGCCCGTCGCCCTGGTCCGAGGGGCTCGCCGTCTGGCTCACCGGCTCATCCTCCTGTCGTCCAAACGTCACTGTCGATCGGGAGCGTGCTGCGTAGTCCACCCAAGCGACACGTGCAACGCAAGTGAACCGACGTCATCGAGCACGGGCACCGCGGGAACTACTCGGCTTTCTGTGCCGGCTCCACGGTCGCATCGGTGCCCGGGAAGACCAGCGTCTCATGGCCGTCTGGGAACCGGACGAGATACGGGGGGCTACCGTCACCCCCGCGAACCTCGACGATCTCACCTACCCGGTCGGCGGTGCCGACGGCGCGGCCGTGTACGTGAAGGCGGTCACCCACCTGGGCTTGCATGGCGTCACCTCCGCTCTTATGGCTTCACTCCTAGCGTGCCAAGACGAACGCCCAAGAGGAAGCCCGGGCGTGACGGCACGGCACCAAACCGTGGAGGATAGAGGAACATCACACCGACGCCGGCGCAGCGTCCCGAGTCGAAGGACACGTCGTGGCTGCAGACCGCTCCCCGATCATCAGCGATGGCCTACCCAGCCAGCTGCTGGACATCGACCCCGACGAGACCCAGGAGTGGCTGGAGTCTCTGGACACAGTTGTGGAGCAGCGCGGTCGCAACCGCGCCCGCTACCTGATGCTTGCGCTGCTGCAGCGAGCCCGCGAGCACCAGGTAGGTGTCCCCAGCCTGCGGAGCACCGACTACATCAACACCATTCCGCCCGAGGCGGAGCCATGGTTCCCTGGGGACGAGCACGTCGAGCGCCGGCTACGGGCCTACACGCGCTGGAACGCGGCAATCATGGTGCACCGGGCCCAGCGGCCTGGAATTGGCGTGGGTGGGCACATCTCTACCTACGCGTCGACGGCGAGCCTGGTCGAAGTCGGCTTCAACCATTTCTTCCGCGGCAAGAACCACCCCGGCGGCGGGGACCAGGTCTACTTCCAGGGTCACGCGTCGCCCGGAATCTATGCCCGGGCATACCTGGAAGGCCGGCTGACCGAGAACCAGCTCGACGGCTTCCGCCAGGAGCTCTCCCACGGTGGGCTGGGCGGCGGCCTGCCGTCGTATCCGCACCCCCGGCTGATGGCGGACTTCTGGGAGTTCCCGACGGTGTCCATGGGCCTCGGCCCGCTGAACGCGATCTACCAGGCACGCTTCAACCGTTACCTGCACAACCGCGGGCTTAAGGACACCAGCGAGCAGCGGGTGTGGGCGTTCCTCGGCGACGGCGAGATGGACGAGCCGGAGAGCCTGGGCGCCATCGGCGTCGCCGCTCGTGAGGAGCTGGACAACCTTACGTTCGTCATCAACTGCAACCTGCAGCGACTGGACGGGCCCGTGCGAGGCAACGGCAAGATCATCCAAGAGCTGGAGGCACTGTTCCGGGGTGCTGGGTGGAACGTCATCAAGGTGATCTGGGGCCGGGAGTGGGACCCGCTGCTGGCCGCCGACACCGACGGCGCACTGGTCAACCTGATGAACGTCACGCCGGACGGGGACTACCAGACGTACAAGGGTGAGTCCGGCGCCTACGTGCGCGAACACTTCTTCGGCCGTGACCCGCGCACCGCGAAGCTCGTCGAGCACATGACCGACGAGGAGATCTGGGGTCTCAAGCGCGGCGGGCACGACTATCGCAAGCTATACGCCGCTTACAAGGCGGCGACGGAGCACGCCGGGCAACCAACTGTCATCCTGGCCAAGACGATCAAGGGCTGGACACTGGGCTCGCACTTCGAGAGCCGGAACGCGACCCACCAGATGAAGAAACTGACCCTGGACAACATCAAAGGGTTCCGCGACCGGCTCTACCTTCCGATCCCGGACGAGGCACTGGACGACAAGCTGCCGCCGTACTACAACCCGGGGACCGACTCGGATGAGTACCAGTACTTGATCGAGCGACGCCGGGCGCTCGGCGGCTTCCTGCCCGAGCGGCACGGCAAGTCGACGCCGTTGGTGCTGCCCGGTGACAAGGCATACGAGGTCGTCCGGCGGGGATCCGGCAAGCAACCGGTAGCCACCACGATGGCGTTCGTCCGGCTGCTGAAGGACCTCATCAAGGATCCGGAGATCGGTCCGCGGATCGTGCCGATCATCCCCGACGAGGCCCGCACGTTCGGCATGGACTCGTTGTTCCCGACGCTGAAGATCTACTCCCCGCACGGCCAGGTCTACACGCCGGTCGACCGGGACCTGTTCCTCTCCTACCGAGAGGACGCCAGGGGGCACATCCTGCACGAGGGGATCAGCGAGGCCGGCTCGGTCGCGTCGTGGACCGCGGTCGGCACGTCCTATGCCACCCACGGGCTGCCGATGATCCCCGTCTACATCTTCTACTCGATGTTCGGCTTCCAGCGCACCGGCGACGGCTTCTGGGCCGCGGCCGACCAAATGACTCGCGGCTTCGTCCTCGGTGCCACTGCCGGGCGGACCACGCTGAACGGAGAGGGCCTGCAGCACGAGGACGGCCACTCGCCGCTGCTCGCGTCCACCAACCCAGCGGTCGTGCACTACGACGCGGCGTACGCGTTCGAGTTTGGGCACATCGTCCGGGACGGCCTGCGGCGGATGTACGGCGACGAAGCCGAAAACGTCTTCTACTACCTGACGGTCTACAACGAGCCGTACGTGCAACCGGCGGAGCCGGAGGACCTCGACGTCGATGGCCTTCTGAAAGGCCTGTACCGGTATCGGGTGATGGAGCGGGCGCCCGGGGACAACGTGCCGCAGGTGCAGATCCTGGCGTCGGGCGTCGCGATGAACTGGGCGCTGGAGGCGCAGCAGCGGCTGGCCGAGGAGTGGCAGGTCGCGGCGGACGTCTGGTCGGCGACGTCGTGGAACGAGTTGCGACGCGAGGCTATGGCGACCGACGAGTGGAACATGATGAACCCGGACGGGCCGGCCCGCGAGCCTTACATCACTACGCGACTGCGCGAGGCTCCAGGCCCGGTGGTGGCGGTCAGCGACTACATGCGGGCGGTGCAGGACCAGATCGCGCCTTACGTGCCGGGGGAGTTCGTTTCCCTTGGCACCGACGGGTTCGGCCTGTCCGACACCCGCGCGGCGCTGCGCCGTCACTTCCAGATCGACGCGCAGTCGATTGTTGTCGCCGCTCTCACGCTGCTGGCCCGGCGCGGCGAGCTGCCGTGGGACGTGGTCAAGCAGGCAAACGAGCGATACCGGCTGGATGACATCACGGCAACGACCGCCGAAGAAGCCGGTGGCGAAACCTGACAATCCCGGATTCCGCCGCCTGCGGAATGACCACGTTCACCACCCCTGTGGGTACATCACCAGGCCTGCACGCCTGGTGATGTACGAGCAGGCATGGTGTACGTGGTCATTCCGGAATGGTTCCTCTTTGTGGCGGCGTCACAAGTGGATGGGTGCTCAAGCAACCACGCCACGCGTACGCTCCGGGAATGGCGACCACGGCGGCAGCCGGCTCGCACCCGCGAACGGTGCGCCAGCTGGAACGGGCGACGGGGACGCTCGCGACGGCGTCCATCGCCCGCATGGAGGAGCTGCTGCCCTGGTATCGGGCGATGCCGGCGGAGGAGCGGTCCTGGGTAGGGCTGATCATCCAGGCCGGCATCGCGGCATTCGTCGACTGGTACCGCGATCCCCAGCGCAGCGTCCCGACCGTCACCATGGACGTGTTCGGGACCGCTCCGCGCGAGCTCACCCGGGCCATCACGCTCGAGCAGACCGTCGAGATGGTCCGCGTTGCGATCGACGTCGTCGAGGAGACGGTCACCGACCTGGTCGAGGAAGCGGAGGTCGGCACGGTCCGCGAGGCGGTGCTGCGCTACTCCAGGGAGGTTGCGTTCGCCGCGGCCGAGGTCTACGCACGAGCCGCGGAAGCCCGCGGTGCCTGGGACGCCCGCCTCGAGGCGCTGGTCGTCGACTCCCTGGTGCGCGGCGAGACCGATGAAGACGTCCGCTCCCGGGCGGCGGCGCTCGGTTGGAGCGCCCAGAGCGGCGTGATGGTCGCCGTAGGGCACCCGCCCGCAGGTGACCCCGAGTCGGTTGTCGACGCGGTGCGGCGTACCGCGCGCCGCGCCGGCTACGACGTGCTCACCGGCGTGCAGGGCGACCGGCTGGTCGTCGTGCTGGGCGGTGTGACAAAACCACAACAAGCCGCGGCTGCGGTCGCCGGTCATTTCGGCCCCGGCCCGGTTGTCTCCGGTCCCCTCGTGCCCGACCTCGCCGCTGCGCCCACGTCCACCCGCGCCGCAGTAGCGGGGTTCCGTGCGGCCGCCGGGTGGCCGGACGCGCCGCGGCCGGTGTCGGCAGACGACCTGTTCCCCGAACGCGCGCTGGCCGGTGACGGTCATGCCCGCCGCTCACTCGCGGTCGACGTGTACCAGCCGATCGCAGCCGCCGGAGCCGTGTTGATCGAGACCTTGGGCGCGTACCTCGAGAACGGGAACTCCGTCGAGGCGGCTGCCCGGTTGTTGTTCGTACACCCCAACACCGTGCGGTATCGCCTGCGCCGCGTGGTCGAACTGGTGGCACTGGTGCCGACGGACCCACGCGACGCGTACACGTTGCGCATTGCGCTCACATTGGGACGGCTGGTGCCGCCACCTGGCTGACGCAGGGCACTTGTGCGAACCCTCCAATCGTCACCCGAGGACGTTGTGATCGGCACCGGCGCCCTGCGACCACGCCAGCAGCGATGGTGGAGGGGTGCTCGCGATTGTCGCTCCCGGCCAAGGCGCGCAGACGCCGGGCTTCCTCGCGCCGTGGCTCGAGGACCCGGTCTTCCGTGCGCGCCTGGACTGGTTGTCGGCGGTCGCTGGTCTGGACCTCGCCCACTATGGAGCCGACGCAGACGCCAACACGATCCGCGACACCGCGGTGGCACAGCCGTTGCTGGTGGCGGCCAGCATGCTGGGGGCGCTGTCGTTGCTCCCGCACCCGGCGGATGCCTTTCGCCGGGTCGGCGTCGCGGCCGGCCACAGCGTGGGCGAGATCGCTGCGGCCGCGGGTACTCGGGTGATCACCGCGGAGCAAGCGATGGTGTTCGTCCGCGAGCGCGGCCGCGCCATGGCCACGGCATCGAAGGCCACTGCGACCGGGATGACGGCAGTGATTGGCGGTGACCCAGACGACGTGCTGGCCACACTGCACAAGCACGGTCTGACCGCAGCGAACATCAACGGCGCGGGGCAGGTCGTCGCCGCCGGCACGGTACAGCGACTGGAGGCGCTCACGGCCGACCCGCCGAGACGGGCGCGGCTGCGTCCGATGTCGGTGGCGGGCGCCTTCCATACCGAGCACATGGCGCCCGCGGTCGAAGTGCTGCACAGCTACGCCCAGGCGATCAGCACTCACGACCCCCGCAGCCCGCTGCTGTCCAACCGCGATGGACGGGTCGTGCACGACGGCCGCGAGGTGCTCCACCGGCTGGTCGACCAGGTGGCGCAGCCGGTTCGCTGGGATCTCTGCCAGCAGACGATGCAGGACCTCGGCGTCACCGGCCTGCTGGAGATGCCACCGGCCGGCACGCTGGCCGGTCTGGCCAAGCGTGCGCTCCCCGGCGTCGAGACACTTGCGCTCAACTCACCCGACCAGCTCGACGACGCGCGCGCCTTCGTCGACAAGCACGGCGAGACCAGTCCGATCGACGCAAACCCGACCTGGCGCCTCGTGGTCGCGCCGATGAAGGGCACGTTCGGCGCCGCCGGGGTACACGTGGGTGCCCGGCTGGCCGTCGGTGACGTGGTCGGCCGGGTGAGCTCGTTGCGCGACACTCTCGACGTCGCTGCAACGCACGGCGGCACGGTGCTCGAGTGGCTCGTGGAGGACGGCGACCCGGTCGCACCGGGGCAGCCCCTCGTCCGGCTCCATCCGGACTCGCAACCCGACGTCGGCGAGGAGCTGGTGCGAGCGTGACAAAAGCCATCCGGACCAACGAGCAGGTGCGCGAAGCTGCGATCCGCGGTATCGGCGGCTACCGGCCGGCCCGAGCAGTGCCCAATGCGGAGATCGTCGAGCGGATCGACTCCTCGGACGACTGGATCCGCACCCGCTCCGGCATTGCCAGCCGGCGGTGGGCGAACGATGCGGAGACAGTCGTCGCGATGAGCGTGGCGGCCGCCGGCAAGGCGCTGGCCCACGCCGGCATAACGCCCGACCAGGTCGGCTGCGTGGTCGTGTCCACCGTGTCGCACCTGTACCAGACGCCCTCCGCGGCCGCCGAGATCGCGCACATACTCGGTACCGACCACGCCGCCGCATTCGACATCTCCGCGGCCTGCGCGGGGTTCTGCTATGGCGTCGCGCTGGGCGCAGACATGGTGCGCTCGGGCACGGCGGAGTACGTGCTCGTCATCGGTGTGGAACGGCTGTCCGACCTGACCGACCAGACCGACCGGTCCACTGCGTTCCTGTTCGCCGACGGCGCGGGCGCGGCAGTGGTCGGGCCCTCAGAGGAGCCAGCGATCGGCCCGGTCGTGTGGGGGTCCGACGGCCAATACCTCGACCTGATCCGCCAGCGCGAGGAGTGGCGGGAGGCGCTGTTCGCTCCAGAAGGACCCCGCATTCCGCATCTGGTCATGCAAGGGAACGCAGTCTTCCGCTGGGCGTCGTTCGAGATGGCCAAGGTCGCGCAGCAGGCCATCGAGGCGGCAGGGGTCACCCCGGCCGACCTCGACGTCTTCGTGCCGCACCAGGCCAACATGCGGATCACCGACGCGATGGCGCGCGCCATGAAGCTGCCGGACTCGGTCGTCACGGCCCGCGACATCGTCGAGCAGGGCAACACGTCCGCAGCGTCGATCCCGCTGGCGATCGAGCGGTTGCTCGAGACCGGCCAAGCCAGAAGTGGCGACCTCGCTCTGCTGATCGGCTTCGGCGCCGGACTCGTGTACGCCGCCCAGGTCGTCCGCATCCCCTGACCGTCCGTCTCACACCACGTTCATTCAGCAGAGGAGAAGCACATGGCCAGCACCGATGAGATCCGCCGGGAACTCGCGGAGATCGTCAACGAGATCGCGGGAGTGCCGGCGGCCGACGTCCAGCTGGACAAGTCGTTCACCGACGACCTGGACCTGGACTCGCTCGGCATGGTGGAGGTCGTCGTCGCCGCGGAGGAGAAGTTCGGTGTGAAGATCCCCGACGACGAGGTCAAGAACCTGACCACCGTCGGCGACGCCGTCGCCTACATCGAGCGGGCAGGTGGCTGAGCCGTGACCGACCGGCGCAGCGTCGTCGTCACCGGCCTGGGCGCGACCACGCCTGTCGGCGGCGACGTCGCGTCCACCTGGCAGGCGTTCCTTGCCGGCCGATCCGGCGTGCGCCTGCTCACCGAGGACTGGGCGGTTGACCTGCCGGTGCGCATAGCCGCCCGGGTGGCGGTAGAGCCGACCGACGTGCTCCCACGAGTGCAGGCGCGGCGGCTGGACCGGTCCGGGCAGTTCGCGATCATCGCGGCTCGCGAGGCATGGACGGATGCGGGGTTCGAGGGCCCGGCGCCGGAAGCCGGCGTCGACCCGGAACGGCTCGGCGTCGTCTGCGCGTCCGGTATCGGCGGCGTGACCACGCTGCTCGCGAACTACGACGAGCTGCTCGCGCACGGGCCGCGCAAGGTTTCGCCGCTCGCCATCCCGATGCTGATGCCGAACAGCCCGGCGGCGCACGTCGGGATGGAGGTGGTCGCAAAGGCCGGCGTGCACACACCGGTCAGCGCCTGCGCGTCCGGCGCCGAAGGGCTGTCGTACGGCCTGGAGATGATCCGGTCCGGGCGAGCGGACGTCGTCCTCGCCGGCGGTACCGAGGCGGCCATCCACCCGTTGCCGCTCGCCGCATTCGCGAACATGATGGCGCTTTCCAAACGCAACGACGAGCCCGAGCGGGCCAGCCGGCCGTACGACAAGGGGCGCGACGGCTTCGTGCTCGGTGAGGGCGCCGGCATGGTGGTGCTGGAGTCGGCGGAGCATGCTGCCGCACGCGGTGCCCGCGTGTACGCAGAGCTCGCCGGGGCCGGCATCAGCGCCGATTCCCACCACATCGCCCAGCCGGACCCGGTAGGCACCGGTGCGATTAAGGCGATGCACGACGCCATGACCGACGCTGGACTCGAGCCGTCGGCCGTCACGCATCTGAACGCCCACGCCACGTCTACACCTGCGGGCGACCTGGCCGAGGCTGTGGCGATCCGGACCACGTTCGGCACCGCGGCCGAGCGGGTCACCGTGACGTCCACCAAGTCCATGACTGGGCACCTGCTCGGCGGTGCCGGCGCCATCGAGTCCATCGCAGCGGTGCTGGCGCTGTACGAACGGGTCGCACCGCCGACGATCAACGTCGACGACCTCGACGACGAGATCGCGCTCGACGTCGTCACCGGCCAGCCGCGCCCGCTCGGCGACGGACCGCTCGCGGCGCTGAACAACTCTTTCGGCTTCGGCGGTCACAACGTCGCACTGGCGTTTCGGAGGTCATGATGGCGCTTGCCTCGGCCGCAACGCAGACCGGCGCCAAGCCGGCTCGCGAGGACGACCCCCGCAATCCCAACCACCGCCTGGCTGCGTTCTTCGACGAGGGCTTCGTCGAGTTGATCAGCCCCGACGACGGAAGCGGCATGCTCGCCGCCACCGGCACGGTCGACGGCACGCACGTGGTCGCGTTCTGCTCGGACGCGACCGTGATGGGCGGTGCCATGGGGTCCGCCGGCTGTGCCGTCGTCGTCGACGCGTACGAACGAGCACTCGCGGACGGGGCGCCGATCGTCGGGCTCTGGCACTCCGGAGGTGCCCGGCTGGCGGAGGGTGTGCTGTCGCTGCACGGGGTGGGCCGGATCTTCGCGGCGATGACGAAGGCATCGGGCAAGATTCCGCAGATCTCCGTGGTGCTCGGCCCCGCTGCCGGGGGTGCCGCCTACGGGCCGGCGCTGACCGACGTCGTCGTGCTGGGCCCGGAGGGCCGGGTGTTCGTGACTGGTCCCGACGTCGTCCGCTCGGTAACCGGGGAGGACGTCGACATGCTGCGCCTGGGCGGTCCCGAACCGCATGGCCGGCGCTCCGGCGTCGTGCACGTCGTCGCCGACAGCGAGCGTGCGGCGCTCGACCAGGGCCGCCGGCTGGCGTCGCTGCTCGGCGCGCAAGGGGCCGTGTCGCTGGCATCGGTCGTGGACCGCGACCTGGGCGGGTGGCTGCCGGACTCACCGAAGCGGGCGTACGACGTCCATCCGCTGATCACCGACCTGCTGGACGACGGCACGGCACTGGAGCTGCATCCACGCTGGGCGCCCAACATGACGACAACGCTCGGCCGGCTCGGTGGGCGGACGGTCGGCGTCGTCGCGAACAACCCGTTGCGACTCGGCGGGTGCCTGGACTCGACGTCGGCGGAGAAGGCCGCGCGGTTCGTGCGGATGTGCGACGCACTAGGCGTGCCTCTCGTCGTCGTGGTCGACGTCCCGGGGTACCTGCCCGGTGTCGGCCAGGAGTGGGACGGCGTGGTGCGTAGAGGCGCGAAGCTGCTGCATGCATTCGGCGAGGCGACGGTGCCGCGGGTAACGCTGGTGACCCGCAAGGCCTACGGTGGCGCCTATATCGCGATGAACGCGCGCGCACTGGGAGCGACCAAGGTGTTCGCGTGGCCGTCGGCGGAGGTGGCGGTCATGGGCGCCGTCGCAGCCGTGCGCATCCTGCACCGTCGCCGCCTGGCCGAGGTGGCGCCGGACGTCCATGCTCAGGTCGAGACCGAGCTCGCCGAGGAGCACCGGCGGCTCGCGGGCGGGCTGGACAAGGCCGTCGAGATAGGCGTCGTAGACGAGATCGTCGAGCCCGCGGCGACCCGGTCGGCCTTGGCCGCCGCGATTGCCGCCGCCCCCACCTGGCGCGGTACACACGGCAACATCCCGCTCTGACCATCCCCCGGCCCCGACCTGCACGTCAACGTCTCGGAATGACCAAGTACACCACCCCTGTGGTTGCATCACCAGGCCTGCAGGCCTGGTGATGTACGGGCAGGCATGGTGTACGTGGTCATTCCAGAACCGGAAGGCCAAACACCAGCGCCCCGGCCAGGGAACCGGGGCGCTTCCCGTGGTGCGGCCGCTGACATTCCCGGTTCACCGGGCCGGGGAAGTCACCGGTGCCGGAGCGGCCACGCCTGTTATCCGGTCGTGACCATACCGTGCCGGTGCGGGTGGTGGAAGAGGGACCGTGCACTAAATCGAAACCGGCCAGCAAACGTGGAAGTCACATCACACCACCTCATGTAGCCAGCGCACCGGCGCTCCGTCGCCTGCGTAGCGAAACGGCTCCAGCTCGTCGTCCCATGGCCCGCCGACCAGACGGCGCAGTTCCTCGACCAGGTCGAGTTCATTGGCCGCCGCCTTGCCGAGCGCGGCCCTGATCCGATCCTCAGGAACCATGATGTCGCCGTGCACGCCGATCACCACATGGAGCATGCCGAGGTGCGGCGTGCACGAATACCGTGCGCCTTCGTGCCCGTCGCTCGGCTCCTCGGTGACCTCGAACCGCAGATGCAGCCACCCACGTAACGCGGACGCCAGCGCGGCAGCCGTGCCTCGCCGGCCCTGCCAGGACATCTCGCAGCGATACGTGCCCGGCAGCGCCGGCTGCGGAGTCCAATGCAGCCTGACGCGTACGCCAAGCACTCCGGCGACCGCCCACTCGATATGCGGGCAGAGCGCCGACGTCGCAGCGTGCACGTACAGAACGCCACGTGTGGTCACCGGTCCTCCTGCAGGTCGAGGGACGCCTTCCCCTGCGGCCTCGAACCCGTGGCGGTCGGTGATCGCCATTCATTGTGCCTGACAACGCCGCATCTTCACCAGCCGTCCCAACGGCGTGTCCGTCCGACGTTCGGTGCGCGCTGCCGTAGCGACGTACCGAGGCCTATCGTCGGGTTGGTGCGGAGCATGAAGCTGATCGCCGAGTGGCCGGCCGAGAATGCCGCGGCGGCTGTCGTCCCGCGCTCCGCCGAGGTGGTGACGCACGGCGACGCCGACCGAGTGTTCCCGCT
>JACVRX010000004.1 GCA_014534205.1 Jiangellaceae bacterium | reverse complement strand
TCGCCGCCGACGTCTTCTTCGCACCCGTCGACTTCTTCGCCGCCGACGTCTTCTTCGCACCCGTCGACTTCTTCGCCGCCGACGTCTTCTTCGCACCCGTCGACTTCTTCGCCGCCGACGTCTTCTTCGCACCCGTCGACTTCTTCGCCGCCGAGCTCGCCGACGCGGTCGTCTTCTTCGCCGTGCTGGTGCGAGCCGCGGCGATCCGCGTAGTACCCGAAGCCTCGCCCATGGCGCCCCGAGCGACGCCCGCAGCGGCACGGAGGCCGGTGGCTGCAGTCTCCGGGACGAGCGAGAACGACTGAGCGACCCGCTTTGGCGCCTTCCGCGCGCCGCTCACGACCTCCTTCAGCTCGCTACCGGGCCGGAACCGCGGCACGAACTTCTTGCGCGTCTTTACCGAGGCGCCGGTGCGCGGGTTGCGGGCCACGCCAGCTTTCCGGACGGTCCGCTCGAACGCACCGAACCCGGTGATGACGACCTTCTCCCCGGCGGACACCGACCGGGTGATGACGTCGACCACCGACTCCAACGCGTGCGTGGCGACCCGTTTGTTGCCGCCGAAGCGGTCGGCGAGCTCGTCGATGAGCTGCGACTTGTTCACTGCGTCCCCCAAAGGTTCGCGTACGACCGGGTTGACAACCCGATTCCCATTGCAAGTTAGGGAGAAACCCTGACGAGCACAACGACCACTGCAATTCCGCTGTGGCGTGTCGGCTACTGCGGGACCGGCTCAGCTGAGCGTCCGCGGCAGATACGACCACCGCGCCGACTCGTATCGTTCAATTTTTTCTATGTGCTGCAACGATAGGTCGATGTCGTCGAGTCCTTCGAGTAACCGCCATCGGGTGTAGTCGTCCACTCCGAAGTCAGCGGTGATGTCCACCACCCGGATCAGCCGCGCCGGCAAGTCAACGGTGACGACTGCGTCGGGATGCGCTTCCGCCATGGCCCACAGCCGATCTACAACGTCCTGGTCCACCTGGGCAGTCAGCAGACCGGATTTGCCGGCGTTGCCTCTGAAGATGTCGGCGAACCGCGACGAGACGACGGCTCGGAAACCGGCGTCCTGCAGTGCCCACACAGCATGCTCGCGGGACGACCCAGTACCGAAGTTCGGGCCCGCAACGAGAATCGACGCCCCCGCATACTCGGGCCGGTTCACGACGAAGGCCGGGTCTTTACGCCAGGCGGCGAACAGCCCGTCCTCGAACCCAGTGCGGCTCACCCGCTTGAGGTACTCGGCGGGAATGATTTGGTCGGTGTCGACGTCGCTTCGCCGCAGCGGCAGCATCGTTCCCGTATGGAGCGTGAACGCCTGCATGTCACACCTCGACCAGCACGGGCAGATCCGCCGGCGCGGCGAGATGACCCGCGACCGCGGTCGCGGCTGCAACCACCGGCGAGACGAGATGCGTTCGGCCGCCCTTGCCTTGCCGCCCCTCGAAGTTTCGGTTGGAGGTCGACGCGCTGCGCTCTCCCGGCGCCAACTGGTCGGGGTTCATGCCGAGGCACATGGAGCAGCCTGCCGAACGCCACTCGGCTCCGGCGGCGATGAAGACTTCGTGCAGGCCTTCGACTTCGGCCTGTGCACGGACCCGCATCGAGCCGGGCACGACTAGCATGCGGACCCTGTCCGCCACCCGGTGCCCGCGGATGATTTCGGCCGCAGCGCGTAGGTCCTCGATCCGGCCGTTGGTGCACGACCCGAGGAACACGGTGTCGATCGTGATTTCGCGCAGTCGCGTGCCCGGGGCTAGGTCCATATAGGCGAGTGCGCGCTCTGCCGCGTTGCGTTCGCTCGGATCGGCGAACGACGCAGGATCAGGAACCGATGCCGACAGCGGAAGACCCTGGCCAGGGTTCGTTCCCCACGTGACGAAGGGCTCGACGTCCGCCGCGTTCACGACCACTTCGGTATCGAAGTGGGCGTCGTCGTCGGTGCACAACTCCCGCCAGCCCTCCAGTGCGGTGTCCCAGCCGCTGCCATGCGGCGCGTGCGGACGGTCTTTGAGGTAGGCGAACGTCGTATCGTCCGGCGCGATCATCCCGGCCCTGGCTCCAGCCTCGATGGACATGTTGCAGACCGTCATTCGCGCTTCCATCGACAGCGCGCGGATGGCTTCGCCGCGATACTCGATCACGTGGCCTTGGCCTCCGCCGGTGCCGATGGTGGCGATGATCGTGAGCACCAGGTCCTTGGCGGTCACACCGGGCCGCAGTTCCCCGTCGACCGTGATCGCCATCGTCTTGAACGGGCGCATCGGCAAGGTTTGTGTCGCGAGCACGTGCTCGACCTCACTGGTCCCGATGCCGAACGCGAGTGCACCGAACGCCCCATGAGTGGAGGTATGCGAGTCGCCGCAGACGATGGTGAGTCCGGGTTGCGTCAATCCCAACTGCGGCCCGACCACGTGCACGATGCCTTGGTCGTCATCACCCATGGGATGTAGCCGGATGCCGAACTCCGCGCAGTTGCGTCGCAATGTCTCAACCTGGGTCCGCGACACGGGGTCGGCGATGGGAAGACCGATCCCGATCGTCGGCACGTTGTGGTCCTCGGTGGCGATGGTGAGATCCGGCCGGCGGACCTGCCGGCCGGATAGGCGCAAGCCGTCGAAGGCCTGGGGGCTGGTCACCTCGTGCACCAAGTGCAGATCGATGTAGAGCAGGTCCGGTTCGCCTGGGGCCTGGTGGACGACGTGCGCGTCCCATACCTTCTCGGCAAGGGTCTTGCCCATGACGTTGGTCCTACCTCCACGTCGCACTCAGAGCACCGGACCGGCAGGATGTTCGTACTCGGTTCTGTGCAGCGCCAGTTGGCATCTCGGATCGTGAGATGGCAATATCGCTTCATGGACAACTCTAGTGGAGTCGGTGTCCTCGACAAAGCTGCGTTGGTGCTGTCCGCACTTGAGGCCGGCCCCGCGACGTTGGCCAACCTGGTGAACTCAACGGGCCTTGCCCGGCCCACCGCACACCGGCTCGCTGTCGCGCTGGAGCACCACCGGATGGTCTCCCGGGACATGCACGGCCGGTTCATCCTCGGCCCCCGGCTGGGGGAGCTGGCCACCGCGGCCGGCGAGGACCGGCTGCTAGCGGCGGCCGGTCCGGTCCTTGCCCGGCTGCGGGACGCAACCGGTGAAAGCGCGCAGCTATACCGGCGGCAGGGCGACCACCGGATCTGCGTGGCCGCCGCCGAACGACCCACCGGTCTACGGGACACCATCCCGGTCGGCGCAACACTTACCATGCTCGCCGGCTCCGCCGCCCAGATCCTGCTCGCCTGGGAAGAGCCCGAGCGGATGCACCGCGGGCTGCAGGGCGCCCGGTTCACCGCAACCATGCTGGCAGCCGTGCGCCGTCGCGGCTGGGCGCAGAGCGTGGCCGAGCGTGAGCCTGGCGTGGCGTCGGTGTCGGCGCCGATACGGGCGCCGAGCGGACGGGTCGTCGCGGCAGTGTCGGTGTCCGGCCCGATCGAGCGGCTGACCCGACAGCCCGGCCGGATGCACGCACCCGCCGTGCTCGCGGCAAGCGAGCGGCTCACGGCGGTGTTGCGCAGCGCGGACGGGTAGCGCCGCTGCTCGTCCGTATAGACGTTCCGCAGAGACACCGCGTCACATGCTAGGCAGTGACGCCGCAGCCGTGGATTCGGCTGACTCCAGCAGCCAATCGACGACGACGGCTGGAATTGCGGCGTGAATGCGTCCGGCTACCGGTCCTCCTTCCACGAGTCGCTGATCCCGAGGTGGGGGCCTGTTCGGGTACGGCCGGGCCGCCCGAGCGAGCTGGGCGCCCGTCACGGCGGCTCCGACCGCGCAACTGTTTTGGAGCAAGGCATCCGCCCGGTTCGTGCCGGTGAGGTGATCAACCGGCGCTGGCTCGCGATTCGCTATCCCGTCTGGCATTACGACGTTCTGGTCATGTCGCTGTTGCTCGCGCGGCTGGGCAAGGCGGACAGATTTTGCAGGCCACCGAAGCCATCGAGTACATCCGAAGTTGCCACGGACCCGACGGTCGATGGGAAGCGAACGGATCCTGGTCGGCACTGCCGGGACGTTGCGGGCCGGTCGATGCGTCACTGGGCCGGAACCGACCGAACTAGATGATCACTCTCAAAGGCCGTTTGATGCTGCGCTCGGCAGGAGCTTTCGCTGAGCGCCAGCGGGAGTCGGGCGCGCTGGTCAGCCATCACCAGGCCTGTCCGTACATCACCAGGCTTGCAGGACTGGTGATGTACGGGCACGGGTGGTGTACGTGGTCATTCCAGAAGGGTGACTTTGGGTGTGCTAACGGCTGGTCGGCTCGGACGGAGGGGGTGGAAACAGGTGCGCAACCTCCGGTGCGCCGAGCGTGAAGCGATTCGCCTCTTCTTCAAACCTGCGGTCGGCGCCGGTGAGCCGGTACTCGTGCTGCCGCAGATGCTCGGCCCAGGTACCCACCAAGTAGGACTCGACGAACCGGGTCGGGTCGTTGCCGTCGCGGAAGAGTTCCCATCGCAGAGCACCGGTGCGCCGCCGCGAACGGCCGACACGTCGCATGGCGTCGGTGAAGGCGACCGCGTTGTGTTCCGGGACCCGATACGTCACGGTGACCAGCACTGGTCCGTCTTCGGCGTTCGGGGCAAACGTCAACTGCGGAGCCGGCCAGTGTGCCGAGGGCGTTCGGTCCAGCTTGCTCGTGTCCGGCATTGGAGCCCGCAGACCGAGCACGGCCGCCAACGCCAACGCCGCGGCTGCACCAAGAAGCGCCGTCGTCACGGAGGTGCGATGGGCAACGGCGCCCCAGATCACCGCGCCGAGCGCCTGGGCACCTTGGAAGACGGCGAGGTAATAGGCCAGGCCGCGGGCTCGGACCCAGTTCGGCAACGCCAACTGCAGCCCGGAATTCAGGCTCGACATCACCGCGATCCACGCACCGCCGACCGGCACCAGGGCAAGTCCTACCAGCACCTCGTTGCCGGCGGTTGCGACCAGTGCGATCGCGGCGGCGGTGACGATCATCGCCCCCGTGACCAACCGGGCCGAGCCGACCTTGGCTCGTAAACGCGGGATCATCAACGCACCCCCGACGGCGCCGATCCCCACCATGCCGAGCAACAGTCCGTACCCCGCAGAGCCCAGGCCTAGGTTCCTGGCTGCAACAACCGGAAGTAGAGCCCACACCGCGCTGGCAGCCGGAATAAACAAGATCGCTCGGAACAGCAACCGTCGCACGACGAGTGCGTTTCGCACGTATCGGCCGCCAGCCCTCAGGGCCTCCACCAGACGTTCGCGGGAGTCGACATCGATGCGCTCCGGCCCACCCCAGCTCGCCACCGCTGCCGCGATGCCGACGAACGACAACGCGTTCAGCGCGAACACCCACGCCGCTCCTGCAGTCGCGACGACGACACCGCCGAGAGCAGGTCCGAGGGCCCGCGCCAGGTTCATGTTGACCCCGTTGAGGGCAGCCGCCTGGGGCAGCACCGCGCGGTCCACCAGATCCAGCTGAATCGCCTGCCAGGCGGGACCGGCAACCGCGTTACCGCAGCCGAGCAGAAATGTGAGCGTGAGGATCATGGCAGGGGAAGCCGCACCAAGGAAGGTGGTGCCCGCTAGCGTCGCTGCAGCTACGAACATGCCGAACTGGGCGCCGAGCAACAACCGCCGCCGGTCGACCAGGTCCGCCCAAGCACCAGCCGGTAGGGCGAGCATCACGATGGGCAGGCTGGACGCGGTCTGCACCAGCGAGACCAGCAACGGCGAGCGGTCGACCAACAGCCACTGTGCGCCGACCGT
The DNA here is from genome assembly GCA_014534205.1 of Jiangellaceae bacterium. Lineage (GTDB taxonomy): Bacteria > Actinomycetota > Actinomycetes > Jiangellales > Jiangellaceae > JACVRX01. The sequence continues at coordinate 28,407 of JACVRX010000004.1, read as the reverse complement.
CTGCATCCAAGTGCCGACGTTCGAGGCGAACTGCGCGATCCAGAGTGCCCGGAAGACCGGGTAGTAGCGGATCGGCGCCCACGCCGATGCCGGCCCGGTCGATGGCGCAGTCGCTGGTGTCGCACTCGCTGCCGGCGATTGGCCAGCAGTCTCGCTCTGTTCAGCGCTCATGCCGCTGACTGCGCCTCGATCGGTTCGACCCGGCACCCGGTCGCGTCAGTCCACCGGCACCGGGAGCCGTCGGGCGGCGCGCAACCTCGACAGGTTCGAATCGCGAGGGTCGAGGCAACATGTTCCTATCGCACCGCGGTGGGCTCAGTGAACAGCAGGGAGTCCAGGCCTCTGCGAACACCCGGCACGTCGCCCACTCTGCGCACGGCCAGCAGCGTGCCGACCACGTAAGGTGCCGGATCGAGGCCCGGATCATGGCGCATCACGAGTCGTTCTCCTGGCCCACCGAAGACGATCTCGGTGCTGACCACGAAGCTGGGCAGCCGCACCGAGTGGATTCGCGTACCGGCAACTTCGGCGCCTCGTGCCTCGACCGGTCCGTCCAGCTCTGACAGCGGCACCGCGGCGTGCGGCCTGCGCACCTTGCTCAGCGTCTCAGCGAGCTCTCGCGACGTGCCGCTCGGCACGTCCGGTTTGCCGGCGCTGGCATAGTCGAGGATCTCCCACTGGCTCAGGTGTTCCGCGGCAATCGCGGCGGCGCGGCGGAGCACTGCCGCCATGACGGAGAAGTTGCCGGCGGCAAACACGCCGACACCTCGATCGCGGGCGACGCGATCCAACTCCTCGAAGTCGCCCGCGGTCAGACCACTGGAACCGATCACCACGTGTACCCCGGCGTCGACCGCGCTCCAGACGTTGCCTCTGACCGCGGAGGGACTGGTGAAATCGATCAGCACGTCGACCGGCGTGGCCTCCAACGCCTCAGAAACCGTCGCGTAGACAGCTCCCGCGCTCTGTAGACCGGTGACCTCGGCGAGGCTCTTCCCCGCGGCGGAGCGCGACACACCGCACATCAAAGCCAGGTCGTCGGCCTGCTCGATCGCAGCGAGGATTGGCGGCGCCGTCCACCCGGTGACGCCGGCGAAACAGACGTCAAACACAGGGTGACTCTACGGAGCTTGGTGCGACCGCTGGTTGGGTCGCTCACGTGCTTCGACGGTGCTTGGAGAGAATCGCGGAGGTCCGAGGCCTCATGAATTGGGCCGGTCGCCGGTGGCCGACGTCGCCGCGGCGTGACCGAAGAAGATGTAGCTTCGCAGCGCGGTCGTCGTCCTCACTTGATCCTCACACGCCGGCTGACGCTGACAGCGCCAGATTCCCGCCCTGGTCAAGAGCTGGGTGAATCAACCCGCCGGCCGCTATGGCGGAAGCAGGTGCTCCCCCCGCGCCGGCGGATCGGAAAAGGCCAGCGCGGTCTCCTCGATCTCTTGATCCGTCGCGGTCAGGCGGCCCTCGTGCTGCCGCAGATGCTCCTCCCAGGAGGGAACGCTGAAGATTTCGACAAAACGGTTCGGTCGCTCGCCATCTCGGTACAGCTCCCATCGCGTCGCGCCGGTTCGGCGGCGAGATAGCTGCAGGGCGTCCATTGCCTCCAGAAACGCCGCCTCTCGCTCCGGCGCGACGGTGTATTCGACGGTGATGACGACAGGTCCGGTGTCTGGCTCGGGTTCGAACGCCAGTCGAGCCTCCGGCCAGTAGATGGCCGGCTCGGGGTCGAGATGACCTGTCTCCGGAACTCGCAGAAAAATTCCAGCGACCACGCCGACCACCATCACAATGGCCGCGATCACCAGCGTCGCCCTAGGGCCGACTAACTCGGCGACCGGTCCCGAGACCAACGAACCGACCGTCATTGAACCGGTGAAAACGATCACGAGCACTGCGAGGGAGCGGGCTCGAACCCAGCCCGGAAGGAAGAGCTGCAGCTCGCCAACCAGAGTGGAGAGCACCGACGTCCAGGCAAGGCCGGCGAAGAGCAAGGACGCCAGAGCCGCCACGGGACTCGCGGTAAGGACGATCAGGGCCAGCGACAACGCGTAGACGATGCCTGCCGCAGCAAGCATGCCGTTGGTCCCGAGACGAATCCTCACCGGTCCCAACACCAAAGCGCCGAGAACGGCGCCAGCACCCATGGCGCCGAACAGAGCTCCGTAGCCGTCGGCTTCCAGGCCTAGGTGCTGATTGGCGATAACCGGCAGCAGCGCCCACAGCGCCATGGCCGGCGCGACGAACAGGAACGCCCGAACCAGAATGCGGCGCACGACGGGCTCGTGCCACACGTAGCGCCCACCAGCGCGAAGCGCCGGCAGGAAGCGCTCTCGGGTCTGCGAGAGAGCTTGCTGCCGACGCCAAAACAGGAGCGCGATCGCCAGGAAGACAACGGATACCGCGGTGAGGGCGAAGACCGTCGGGACGCCCAGCCGAGTGATGATCACTCCGGCCAGCACCGGCCCCACGGCACGGGCCACGTTGACACTGACCGCATCCAGCCTGGCTGTGGCTCGCAGCTCTGTCCTGGGCACGAGTTCGGGGATGATGGACTGCCATACCGGGATCAGCACCGCCCCGCCGATACCGAGGGCGAATGTGAATGCGACAAGCAGGGCGGAAGTCATGTGCCCTGCTGCTGTGAGTGCGGCCAGCAGGATGGCGACGACGAAGAAATAGGCCTGCACCGCGAGCAGCAGGCGGCGTCGATCGAAGCTGTCGGCCAGAACTCCTGCTGGCAACGCCATCAGCATGACCGGAAGGGTGTTTGCCGCCTGGACCAACGAGACGAGCGTGGCAGCGTTGGGGGCGTCCACGAGTAGCCACTGGGCGCCGACAACCTGCATCCAGGCCCCGATGAAGCTGATCAGCATGCCCAGCCAGAGCCATCGAAAAGCCCTCTGTTTGAGCGGCGCCCAAGGAGGTGACGCGGCCACTGCTGGCGATGCGGCCCCAGTAGAAGCGGCGGGCTTCCCCGCCGCTTCCTCGCGCTGCGTCATATCACCCGACGCGCCATCTGCACAGCGCCCGCAGCGCTGGCCGGCATACCCTCGACCGCGCTGCGCAACCTATCTTCTAACGGCTGCCATATTCCTCATCGGTGAGTGCTCGCCCTACTCGGTTTCCGGGCCTTCCTGCGCTGGCGGCCGTGTGGCGCAGCTCGTGGGGGTGGAAGCCCAGCAGCCTGACCGTCTTCGCCGCCTCCGTCCGCGCTGCTCGCTGAAGATTCTGGAAGCGCATCACCGCGCCCCGTTTCCTGGGTGAACACCAGATCGCCGGCAGCACGCCCGGCAACCTGGGCAGCGGCTCCCTGCGGCGCTCGTGGCCCTTGGCCGGGCCAAACGTCATCACGCCCTTAACCATCGGCGGCTGGGCGCGTCCAGACGCCGGACGAGGTGGGAGCAGCAGCCGCGTACCTCATGGGACCAGACGGCTCCTTCATCACCGGATCAGACAATGCGTCGTCCCGGTCACCGCGATCGCGTCGGGCCCTGGCATCGACGTGGTGCAGCAGATGCTCGGCCACAAGTCGGCCCCTGATGACACTTACTCAACCTCGGTGAGCCCGGCGGCTTGACCAGTACGGCCACATGTTCGGCGATCGCTGGACTTGGTGGCCCGTGCAATGGACGCGGCACGGACATCTGCGGTGACCAATGAATACCGATGGTTCCCCGAGCGGAGATGATCAACTTGAGTTGAGGTGTACCCACCGGGCGAGGGGGTTCCCGCTGTAGCCCCGACGGGATTTGAACCCGCGCTACCGCCTTGAGAGGGCGGCGTGCTAGGCCGCTACACAACGGGGCCGTGGGAGTTGCGCTGGGGTACCAGGACTCGAACCTAGACTAACTGATCCAGAGTCAGTCGTGCTGCCAATTACACCATACCCCAATGAACTGCGACGGAACGGACGCACTTGGCGCACGATCGCTCCGCAAGAATAGCCGTCATCCGATCGGGGCTCCAAGCGGCCGAGGCGTCCGGCCGATACATCACCAGGCCCGACGCTGGTTCACCAGACCGTCGGAGCGACGCGGAGCCCGAGCGAGGAACGAGCGAGGGTCCGAGTGCGACCGGACCCATCGGAGCGACGCGGAGCCCGAGCGGAGCCCCTGCGGACCCGCGCCTGGTGAACCACTGCCTGAACGCAGAAGAACGGACCAGGTTTGGTGAACATGATCAACGGGAGGCGGCGGCGTCCAGGCGCTGCAGCGCACGCCGGATACGCGTGAGCGTGCGATCCCGGCCGAGCAATGCCAGCGACTCGAACAGCGGCGGCGACACCCGCCGTCCGGTCACCGCCGCACGTACCGGGCCGAATGCGTGCTTGGGCTTGAGCCCCAGGCCGTCGACCAGCACGGTGCGCAGCGCGGTCTCGATCACCTCGGCAGTCCAGGTCAGCAGGGCGGCGAGCACGTCGTGCGCAGCGGTGAGCACCGGGCGCGTGTCCGGCGGCAGCAGCGCGGCGGCGCTCTCGTCATCGGCGGGCAGCACGTCCGCGTCGTTGAACAGGAAGCGGAGCATGCCGACGGCGTCCTCAAGCACGGTGATCCGCTCCTGGACTAATGGCGTCGCGGCGCGCAGCATGGTCAGCTGCTCCTCACCGGGCGGATCCGGCAGCAGCCCTGCGCCCTGCAGGTACGGCACCATGCGGGTGGCCAGGTCGTCGGCCGGCAGCCGGCGCACCCAGACCGCGTTGATCGCCTCCGCCTTCTTCGCGTCGAACCGCGCCGGGTTCGGGTTCACCCGGGTGACGTCGAACGCGGCCGCCATCTCGTCCAGCGAGAAGGTCTCGCGATCGTCACCCATGGACCAGCCCAATAGGGCCAGGTAGTTCAGCAGGCCCTCGGGCAGAAACCCTCGATCCCGGTAGTGCTGCAGCGAGGACTGCGGATCCCGTTTGGACAGCTTCCGGTTGCCTTCACCCATGACGAACGGCAAATGGCCGAACCTCGGCAGCGGAGCACTCGCCACGCCGATCTCGCGCAGCGCCTGGTGCAGTGGCAGCTGCCGCGGCGTCGACGGCAACAAGTCCTCACCACGCAGCACATGGGTGATGCCCATGAGTGCGTCGTCGACCGGGTTCACGAGCGGGTACAGCGGCCGTCCGCTCGCGCGCACGATGACGTAGTCGGAGACGTTCTGTGCTTCAACGGTGATCCAGCCGCGCACCAGGTCGTATACGGAGATCGCCTGGTCCGGCATGCGAAAGCGCAGCACCGGTGCTCGACCCTCCGCTTGGTAGGCATCGACCTGCGCGTCGGTGAGATGGCGGCAGTGGCCGTCGTACCCGCTCGACCGACCGGCGGCACGAGCGGCCTCCCGGCGCTCCTCGCGCTCCCTCGGCGTGCAGTAGCAGTAGTACGCATGGCCGGTCTTGGTGAGCCGGTCGGCGACGTCGGCGTAGATGTCCATTCGCAGCGACTGGCGGTACGGCGCGTGCGGGCCGCCGACGTCCGGCCCTTCGTCCCAGCGCAGCCCGAGCCAGCCAAACGCATCGAGCAGTGCCAGGTAGGACTCCTCCGAGTCGCGGGCTACGTCGGTGTCCTCGATCCGGAACACGAACGTGCCGCCGTGGTGGCGCGCAAAAGCCCAGTTGAACAACGCCGTGCGGATCAGCCCGACATGCGGGTTGCCTGTCGGCGACGGGCAAAAGCGGACTCGCACATCCGCCGGAGCGAGGTCGCCCAACACCGAGATATCACGTTGATCTCGGTCAAGTGGCGGCATTTGGATCTCCATAGCCAGCCGCATCGCCGTGATCAACGGGATCCGGGTGCGGCGTCACCACCCGGTTGGTGAGCTCCCCGAGTCCTTCCACCGCCACGGTGACCTCGTCGCCATCCACGATCGGGCCGACCCCTGCCGGGGTACCGGTGAGGACCACGTCGCCCGGCAAAAGGGTGAACGCCTCGGTGATGTACGAGACCAGGGCCGCGACGTCATAGACCATCAACGACGTTCGCGACGCCTGACGCTTCTCGCCGTTCACAGTGCACGTGATCGCTACGTCGGACGGGTCGAGTTCGGTCTCGATCCACGGGCCGAGTGGGCAGAACGAGTCGAAGCCCTTCGCTCTGGCCCACTGACCGTCGCGCTCCTGCAGATCGCGAGCGGTGACGTCGTTTCCGCAGGTGTAACCGAACACGACATCGGCTACCCGCTCCCGCGGCACATCGCGGCACACCCGGCCGATGACGACCGCGAGCTCTGCTTCGTGATGGACGTTCTGCGACTGCCGCGGTAACACGATCGGCTCGTCTGGTCCGATGACCGACGTGTTGGGCTTGAGGAACAGCAGCGGCTCTGCTGGGACGTCGTGGTCGAGCTCCGCCGCGTGCGCGGCGTAGTTGCGGCCCACGCCGACGACCTTGCTTCGCGGCAGCACCGGCGCCACCAGCCGGGCCCCGGCTAGCGGGACCGTCTCACCGGTCAGCCGGATCGGTCGGTACAGCGGGTCGCCGTCGAGCACGGCCAGCATGGCCGCGCCGGTATGGTCCTGTCCCACGGCGGCGAAGCGGGGCTCACCGTCGGTCGCGAACCTGGCGATACGCACGGTGGGCAAGCCTAGGTGGCATGCGCCGCGTGGTAGGCACTCACGACCTCTGCGGAGAGCCGCCCGCGGTGGGCAACGGCGAGTCCGCGGGAGATCGCCCATGCTCGGATCTCGCCCGTGGTCGGCGGCGCCTCCACCGTGGCCAGCCGCGCGGCCGTGTCGGTGCGCTCGACGTCGGCCGAGTACGCGGCCGCGAGGAACCGGTAGGTCCACTCCTCGGCCAGCGGCCGAGTTTCGCAAAAGACGATGGGTACCGACAGGTAGCGCACTTGCAGTTCGGCCAGCCCGTCGGCCACGACCGCGGGCCGCACCTGCTCCAGCTTGAACACCTGGGAATAGCGGTCCTCGACCACGATCGCCGCTCGGGGCAGCGCGGCGAGCTCGCCCATCGTGAACCGGAGCCTGCCGGTGGTCAGGCTCGACACCAGGTCGGCCAGCGACTTGCGCTCCACCACCGCCACCAGCCGGCCGTCCCGCTCAATCGCGTAATCCCCGGCGGGCAGCGCCCGTCGGGTGGTCGTGACCTGCTGGTCGGCGAACCGATAGCCGTAGCGCTCGTGCGAGTCGACGATGATCAGCAGCTCGGCCAGACCGGCCGCTCGGGCGGAGGGTGTTCGGATGCCCGGGCGCGCTTGCTTGCGCGTGCGCGCGCTCTGCCAGAACACCACCTCGCGGCCGCGTGCCGTCGTGAACACCAGTTGGGAGCGATTCTCCCGAGCGCGGTCCAGCACCAGGTCGATGGCGGCGCCGCGGCGGACCACCGACCGCACCGGCACCCGTTCCACGACGTGCGCGCCGACCGGCCACTCGGCCAGCGGGTGGCAGTACACGGCCTTGGTGCGCGGCCAGGTGTCGCCCGCGCGGAACACCAGCCCCGTCCTGTACGGCACGGCGATCAGGTACGGCAGCCGCGATTCTGGCTCCGGGTTTTTCGCGACGACGAACTCGCGCACCCCGGTCATCATTCCAAAACCGCAGACCGCTCAGGTCGTGAAGTTCTTCGTGAAATCAACCTCAGCGCGGCGGTTCGGCCACCTGGTGCAGCAGGCCATACGTGACGCCGTCGACGAGCGCCTCCCAGGACGCCTCGATGATGTTGGCGCCAACCCCCACGGTCTCCCACGACCGCTTGCCGTCGGTCAGCTCGACGAGCACCCGGGTGACCGCGCCGGTGCCGTGGCTGGCGTCGACGATGCGCACCTTGTAGTCGACCAGCTCCAGCTTGTCGATCTCTGGGTAGAGAGTGCCGATCGCCTGCCGCAGCGCGTGGTCCAGCGCGTTGACCGGGCCGTTCCCCTCGCCGGTGACGACGACCCGCTCACCGCCGGCGCGCAGCTTCACGGTCGCTTCGCTGGGTGCCTCGCCACCCGGGCGCGACTCCGTTATGACACGCCAGGACTCGACGTGGAAGAACTGCGGGTGCCCACCGTCGGCCTCCGTCCGCAGCAGCAGCTCGAACGATGCGTCGGCGACCTCGAATGTGTAGCCGCGCGCCTCCAGCTCCTTCACCCGCTCGGTCAACCGGCCGACCAGTTCCCGGTCGGTGGACAGGTCGTAGCCCAGCTCGCGGCCCTTGAGTTCGATGCTCGCCCGCCCGGCCAGGTCGGACACCAGCATCCGCATGTCGTTGCCGACGTCGCCGGGGTTGGCGTGCTGGTAGAGGTCCGGGTCCACCTTGATCGCGCTGGCGTGCAGCCCGGCCTTGTGTGTAAACGCGCTCGTACCTACGTACGGCTGCCGCGAGTACGGGACCACATTGGTGACCTCCGCCACAGCGTGTGCGATCCGGGTCGCCTCGCGCAGCGCTCCGGGCGGCAGTACCTGCCGGCCGCGTTTGAGCTCCAGGTTCGCCACCACGGTGACCAGGTCCGCGTTACCTGTGCGCTCGCCGTAGCCGTTCAACGTTCCCTGGACGTGCGTCGCGCCGGCGTCGACGGCCGCGATCGAGTTGGCTACCGCACACCCGGTGTCGTTGTGGCAGTGGATACCAAGCCGCACTCCTGCGGCGTCGTTGACTGCGACGACGATCTCGCCGACGTCGTCCGGCAACAGGCCGCCGTTGGTGTCGCAGAGGGCGACCAGCTCCGCGCCGGCCTCCGCAGCCGCGGTGACGACCGCCAGGGCGTAGGCAGGGTCCCGGCGGTAGCCATCGAAGAAATGCTCGGCGTCGAGGAAGACCCGCCGGCCGAGGCCGGCCAGGAAGCGGACCGTGTCACGCACCATCGAGAGGTTCTCCTCGAGCGTGGTGTGCAGTGCCCGCTCCACGTGGCCGGTATGGCTCTTGGCGACGACCGTGACGACCGGGGTCTCCGCGTCGACGAGCGCACGCACGAGGGAGTCGTCGTCGACGCGCACGTTCGGCCGCCTGGTGGCACCGAATGCCGCGAGATTGGCGTGCCGCAGGTCGAGTTCCGATCGGGCGCGACGGAAGAACTCGGTCTCCTTGGGGTTTGCGCCCGGCCAGCCGCCCTCGATGAACCCGACGCCCAGCTCGTCCAGATGGCGGGAAATCGTGAGCTTGTCGTTGACCGACAGGGACAAGCCCTCCTGCTGGGCGCCGTCGCGAAGCGTGGTGTCGTAGACGTGAAACCCGTCGACGCTCATGGGATCTCCTCGAGCTGGCGTCTCAAGAATGCGAAAGACCCCTCGCGGCTGCGAAGGGTCTGCGCGCCTGGCGTTGTGCTTGGGCCGGCGCGCCTAGGTAATGATCATCCGGAAGGACATCGCCGCCGAGCTTGCCACATGATCACGCGGACCGAGATCCAATGACCACATGGTGGACACCCGGTCCTTATAGCGGGGTGGGCACGGGTCAGGCGACGCGGTGCAGCCACCCGTGGATGTCCTCAGCTCGGCCGTACTGCACGTCCAGCAACGCCGTGCGCAGGCTCATGGTCACCGGGCCCGGCTCGTCTGCTATGTGCAACTCGCCGCCGTCCCACAGCAGCCGGCCAAGCGGCGTAACGACCGCTGCGGTGCCACACGCGAATACCTCGGCGATTTCCCCGGAGCCGACCCCCTCGCGCCACTCGTCGATGCCGACCCGGCGTTCCTCGACCTTGTGCCCGAGGTCGGACGCCAGTTGCAGGATCGACGCTCGGGTGACGCCCTCCAGGATCGTTCCGGTGAGCTCGGGGGTGACGATCGAGCCGTCGGAGTGGACGAAGTACAGGTTCATGCCGCCCAGCTCCTCGACCCACCGGCGTTCGACTGCATCGAGGAAGCACACCTGGTCGCATCCGTGCGCGGACGCCTCCTGCTGCGCGATCAGGCTCGCTGCATAGTTGCCCGCGAACTTCGCCGCGCCGGTGCCGCCGGGCGCGGCGCGGACGTACTTCTCCGACAGCCAGATGTGCACCGGCTCCACACCCGAGGTGAAGTATGGGCCGACCGGCGATGCGATCAGGCAGAACATGACCTCCTTGGCCGGCCGGACGCCGAGGAAGACCTCGGAGGCGAACATGAACGGCCGCAGGTAGAGGCTGGTTTCCCGTACGCGGGTCGCCGGGGGAACCCATGCGGCGTCGGTACGCACCAGTAGATCGATGGCCACGATGAAGTCGTCTACGGGTAGTTCTGGGAGAGCCAGCCGCCGCGCGCTGCGTGCGAAACGGGCTCCGTTCGCTGCTGGCCGGAACGTCCAGATCGAGCCGTCGCTGTGCCGGTACGCCTTCAGACCTTCGAAGATGGCTTGGGCGTAGTGGAGGACTGCCGTGGCCGGGTCGAGGCTCAGTTGCCCGTATGGTCGGACGCCGGCGTCGTGCCAGCCGTCATCCGGTGTCCAGGTGGCCGTGACCATGTGGTCGGTGAACCATCGGCCGAAGCCGGGATCGGCCAGCATCTCAGCCCGGCGCCGCGTCGTAACCGGGCTCTGCGACAGCGTCGTCGAGAACTCCAGCCGCCGCGGCGCGTCGACCATCGAGGCACCCCTTACGGAATTTGCTAGGACGTCCAACCGAACCGTACTCGGCCGTCGCGTCACCCGGCGACGCGGGCCGCGATGGCGTCGCCGATCTCGGCAGTGCGGCGTAGCGCCGTTTGGCGGTTGGCGAGGTCCGCGGTGACTGCATCATCGACCCGACCGGCGGCGTCTGATAGGCCCAGGTGGTCGAGCAGCATCGCAACCGAGAGGACCGTAGCGGTGGGGTCGGCCACTCCGCGCCCGGCGATGTCCGGAGCGGAGCCGTGAACCGGCTCGAACATCGACGGCGCTGTTCGGTCTGGATTGATGTTGCCGCTCGCAGCGAGCCCGATGCCACCGGTGATCGCAGCGGCGAGGTCCGTGAGGATGTCGCCGAACAAGTTGTCGGTGACCATCACGTCGAACCGGCCCGGGTCGGTGACCATGAAGATCGTGGCCGCGTCCACGTGCAAGTAGTCGACGGCGACGTCAGGGTACTCCGCCGCCAGTCGCTCCACGGTGCGCCGCCAGAGGTGCCCCGCGTGGACAAGCACGTTGTGCTTGTGGACGTACGTCAGCGTGCGGCGAGGCCGTGTTCGAGCCCGCGCGAACGCGTCCCGGACTACCCGCTCCACGCCGAAACCGGTGTTGACGCTGAGCTCATTCGCGATCTCAGCCGGGGTGCCGACGCGCACGGCGCCACCGTTGCCGACGTATGGCCCTTCGGTGCCCTCCCGGACGACCACGAAGTCGATCTCGCCAGGGTCGCGCAATGGACTCTGCACGCCCGGGAAGAGCCGGGCCGGCCGCAGGTTCACGTAGTGGTCGAGCTCGAAACGCAGCCGCAGCAGCAGCCCGCGTTCGAGCACGCCGCTGGGCACCGCGGGGTGTCCTACGGCACCGAGCAGGATCGCGTCGTGCTCGCGCAGTTCGGCGAGCACGGAGTCCGGCAGCGTCTCGCCGGTCGCGAGCCAGCGTCGCCCGCCGAGGTCGTACTCGGTCGTCTCGACCTTCGTGTCGCCACCGGCCACGGCGGCGTCGAGTACGTTCAGCCCCTCTGCGACGACCTCCGGACCGATGCCGTCTCCGGCGATGACGGCCAGGTTGATGCTGCGCGGCATTCCGGTCACGCTACGCGCCGCCGGTTGCGGATGGCGACGCGGTAGTCACTCCTGCACCGGCTCATACGCGCGGTCTTGCGGGTCCGCGACCGGCGCCGGATTCGGTGCCCGCGTGACGGCTACCGTGAGCTGGTGCGGATAGCCACGTGGAACGTGAACTCGGTCAAGCAACGGCTTCCCCGGTTGTTGCCGTGGCTTGATCAGCGCCAGCCCGACGTCGTCTGCCTACAGGAAACGAAGCTCGCCGACGACGCTTTCGCCGCGCTGCTCGGCGACGAGCTCAACCGCCGCGGCTATGCCGTCGCAAGTCATGGCGAGACGCAATGGAACGGCGTAGCGATGCTGTCTCGCGTCGGTCTAGACGATGTGGTGCCCGGCCTGACCGGCGGGCCCGGCTTTCCGCATCAAGAGGCGCGCGCGCTCTCCGCAACGTGCGGTGGTGTACGGGTCTACTCCGTGTACGCACCCAATGGGCGGGTCCCAGGCTCCGAGCATTACCACTACAAGCTGGCATGGCTCGCGACGTTGCGTGAGTTCGTCCGTGCGGGTTCGGACGCGACGGTCGTGTGCGGCGACCTGAACATTGCGCCCACCGACGCGGACGTGTTCGACCCCGACGCCTACATCGGCCAGACGCACGTCACCGTGCCCGAGCGGGAGGCGCTGGCGCAGTTACAGGAAGTCGGCCTGCGCGACCTAGTCCGTGACAGGTGGCCCGGCCAGCGAGTTTTCACGTACTGGGACTACCGGGCCGGTATGTTCCACAAGGACCTGGGAATGCGGATCGACCTCGTGCTGGCCACGACGCCGGTGGCCAGCCGGGTGCGGGCAGCTTGGGTGGACCGCCATGCTCGCAAAGGCACCGGACCCAGCGACCACGCACCGGTGATCGTCGACCTGGACGAAGCGCCAGACGGCGACATCGGCCCCGTGGTGCCGCCGCCCTCCGCACTGGCGCCCAAGCGAGGGGCGGTCCGACTGCCGCAGGCACGGTAACCATCGCGGTGATCTATGCGTCCCAGCGGATCATTGGCGTCAGGGTCTGGATGGAGTTCTCGACGTTGGGGCGCGGAGGAGCAGGGCGCATAGGGCGTCGGCTGTCCAGAGTCGTCGACCGACGACCCCCAACTAGGCCAGCCCGTAGTGAAGGCACATGACGCATCGACGACACCAAAGGCGATCGTCAGCGCGCAGTAGAAATCGCTGTCGATCCCTTGCGCTCCAGCAAGGCCTGCGCGGGTCGTCTTTCCGATAGCGGGCCCAGCACGGTGCTGCAATGGGTGGTAAGGGTGGACCGCTCCCGGCGTAAACGGTGCGGGACCCACGCCTCCTACTTCGGCATGAGCCCCGCCGGCCAGTGGAAAATCAGTGGCCCGTCTCGCCGCCGTTGTCTCGGCGGTCCATCGCCTCCTGCAACGCGTGCTGAGCGTTGCGCTGTTCGTCGGTCATGATCGCACTCCGCCAAAGTCCATCCGAGGTTGACGGGGCGCGTACCGGAAGCTGTGGTCCACGGGGTGGTGTGAGCCGCGCTTCGCGGAACCCGGATCGCGGGCGGTCCCTCGTCAGGTGACAGAACAGTCGGCCAGCAGCAACGCCAACCCCGCGACGGGGAGCCGGCCTTAACGGGCCCCGTCGCGGCGGCGAAGGATGACTACCGACCACGCCATGACGGCTGGGACCTTACCGGCTAGTAGCAGCTGCTGTCGCGAGGCGTGGACCGCCGTCTCGGATGCCGAGACGCGGTTCAGCCGTTGGCGAGGTCGACGACTCGACCCCACTCGGCTCCGATGGCGGCGACGATCTCGTCCATCACCTGGCCGGGGATCGCCTGGTCTACGGTCATGACGACCATTGCATGCCCGCCCTTGGTGTCCCGGCTCACTTGCATTCCGGCGATGTTGACGCCGGCGTCGCCCAGGATGCGGCCTACCGTCCCGACCACGCCCGGTCGGTCGGCGTACCGCCAGAACGCCATGTGCTCGCTGGGTTGCACCTCGACGTCGTAGCCGAGCACCTCGACGATCTTCTCGATGTGCCGAGGCCCGGACAGCGTGCCCGAGATCGACAGCGTGCGACCGTCGGCGAGCGTGCCGCGAACCGTCAAGACGTTCCGGTAGTCCGGTGACTCCTCGGCGGTGAGGAGCCGCACTGCCACGCCACGGTCTGCCGCTATCACCGGCGCGTTGACGTAGGTCACCGCCTGCTCCACGACGTCCGCGAAGACGCCCTTGAGCGCCGCGAGCTCGAAGATCTTCACGTCGTGCTGGACGATCTCCCCGCGCACCTCGACGTCGAGTTGGGTAGCGACCCCTCCGGCGAGCGCGGTGAAGATGCGCCCTAGCTTCTCGGCGAGCGGTATGCCGGGCCGGACGTCCTCGGCGATCGCGCCGCCCTTGACATTGACCGCGTCTGGCACCAGCTCCCCGGCGAGGGCGAGTCGAACGGAGCGCGCGACGGCGACCCCGGCTTTCTCCTGCGCCTCCGCGGTCGATGCACCAAGGTGTGGCGTGACGACGACGGAGTCGAACTGGAACAGCGGGGAGTCGGCGCATGGCTCGTTCGCGAAGACGTCGATGCCGGCACCGGCGATGCGGCCCTCCTTGAGCGCCACGGCAAGGGCGTGTTCGTCGACGATCCCGCCGCGCGCTGCGTTGACGATCAGGACCGACGGCTTGACCAACGCGAGGGCCTGTTCCCCGATCAGTCCCACCGTCTCCGGCGTCTTCGGCAAGTGGATGGAGATGACGTCGCTGGACCGCAGCAGGTCCTCCAGCGACAGGCTTCGCACGCCCATCTGGGCCGCCCGTGCGGCGGGCACGTACGGGTCGTACGCGATCACCCGCATACCGAACGCCGACAGCCGCTGTGCCACGAGCACGCCGATACGGCCGAGACCCACGATGCCGGCCACCTTGTCGTACAGCTCCGCGCCGACGTACTTGCTGCGCTGCCACTCGCCCCTGCGTAACGCGGCATTCGCCGTCGGTATGTGCCGTGCCGCCGCGAGCAGCAAACCGATCGTCATCTCCGCGGCGCTGATGATGTTCGACGTCGGCGCGTTGACGACCATGACGCCGGCCTGGGTGGCGGTCTTGACGTCGACGTTGTCGAGTCCGACGCCGGCGCGCGCGATCACGCGCAGCAGTGACGCGGCCGCGATGACCTCAGCGTCGACTCTCGTCGCGCTCCGGACGAGCAAGGCAGCAGCCGACGGAACTGCGGCGAGCAGCGCAGCCCGGTCCGTCCCGTCGCAGAAGCGAATGTCGAAGTCTGGTCCGAGGGCCTGCACGGTGGCGGGCGAGAGCTCTTCGGCAATGAGGACGACGGGCTTGGTCACGGATCAGGCGTACCTTTGAGACGGGAGCTACGGAGGCCACCAGCGCACCACTGGGCTCGGCCTGGCGAGTCTAGCTCCCGGCCCGAGAATCGGGACCTTTGGCCCTAGGTGTCGCACGCTGAAAAGCGCTCACTGGGCGTATGGAGTGCGTCGACATCCTCGATCCGGTCAGTTTGACGCAAGTCGACCAGTGCTTCGGGCCCACGACGTCCGGAAGGTGCGTCCGGGTCAGAGCAGACGGTGTGGTTGCCTGCGCCGGATTTCGCGTCGCACCTACCGACGCTGCTCCGGCGTACTGGCACCTGTGGGTGCCACCGGACTCCCGGCAATGCCCGCTGGCGTACAACCTGGACGTCGTCGGTTATTGACTTGATTGTTGTGGAAGCCGCATTGCGACGGCTTCGCCTCGCTCGACTCCTTTCCGATTGTGGACCGGGTGCATCCACGTACGGCCGCGGGCCCGGATACCGGTCATCGCAGCGTTCCGCATCGGAAGGGAGCACACCATGCGCCGCAGTGTCATTGCGGCAGCCGCATTTGCGGTCCCGGTCGTCGTGGCGGCATCCGGCTCGGCCGAGAAGCTGTGAGCGCGCCAGGGTGGGAATGACGAACTCGCGGGCACCGGCCGTTCGCCCACCGCCGACGAAGCCAGGAAGGATTCTCCGGATCGGGCTCGCTATGCCGGACGGCGTATCGAAGACGTCGACGACGAACGGGCCTTCTCGGAGCCGCCCGCGTAATGCGAGGCGCTCGGCTAGTTCTCGAGCGGATCTGATACCAGCAATGTCGTCCGCCGCCGCGACAAACACCTCGTTGCCCCGCCCAAAGCCGTTCCATTCCCGCAACGGGCGCATCGCGACACCCCGTGTCCGAACGACGTGTCGTGGACAGATCCTGGCCGCCTAAGACGCGTCGACGATCTGGTGGGCCTGCGTCGTGTCCGAGCGCGTATGCCCCATGGGCGCCTGGAGCACCTCCAGGTCTCTCGGGTGCGTCTCGAGATGCTGGACGGCGAAAGCGGCGCGGATTGCGCGTGAGCTGCGGCTGGCCCAGCTACGTGCGGGCGACGGAGGTGGCACCAGCAAGCGTCACGGTGATACGAGCTGGGCCAGCAGGTCGTCGATTACCGCCCGCACCTGCCGCTGTGCGTCGCAGTCGACGATCCAGTCGTTCGTGTCCGCGGCGGCGCCGCAGCCGTCCACCTTCCGGCGCAGGCTCTGCAGCTCGGCCCGCGCGCTAGCGAACTCGCCTGAGGCGATCAGCTGCTCGATCGCGTCGAGCCGATTCAGCATTGGCTGCCTGTGCTCCCCGTTCGCGAAAGCGCTGTCGGGCAGCGGGGACACCACGGCAGCGACCCTATCCGGATCCTGCGTGTCCGGGATGCCGTCGTTGTCGCCATCGACCGGCAGCACCGTGATCGTCACCGTGGTCACCGCTGAGACGGCGCCGTTTCCATCCGCGGCCCGATACGTGAAGGACTCCGCGCCGGTGAAGCCGGGCGCGGGCGCATAGCTGAAGGAGCCGTCCGCATTCAGCGTCAGAGTCCCGCGGGCGGGCCCGGATTCGAGCATTGCCGTAAGTGCGTCGCCGTCGGGATCGGAGTCGTTGGTGAGCACGCCGGGAGCGGCCACCGTCAGGGACGTACCGACGTTCGTCGAGTAGGCGTCGTCGGTCGTACTCGGCGGATGGTTGATGACTTGCGCGCCGGCTACCGGCGCCTCCGCAAGGAGCAGCGCGGCGCCGGCGAGGAGGCCCACCAGGGCGAGGACGAGTCCCGACCGCCGCCCTGGCACTCGCACGTAATGGGCATCGAGTTCGGACGTCGACGCTGAGTGGGCGATCTGAAAGGCGGGAGTACGCATGGATCCCTCTGTCTCATTGCTTGACAAGCGGTCGAGCTGCCCCGGTCGAGCCACTAGCACAATGCGCCTTCCGCCAAGTCTTGCGGGCGACGAAAGCTCGAGCCGCCTTCGTTTCGTGCCCGTCTTCTCCATGTCCTCTCCGTCTCGTCGCGCCATCAGGCGCCCATTGCGGCTCCGCCACTGCTGCCGCCGTCGGTGCCCGAACATCAGCGAGCAGCGGTGCCCTCGGTGAAGTCGTCCTCGGTGGATTTGATCCAGCTCATCAGCTTGCGCAGTTCCCGGCCGGTCGCCTCGATCGGATGCCGCTCGCCTTCGGCGCGCAGCCGCTTGAACTCCGGCGCACCGGCGTCCTGGTCGGAGATGAACCCGGCAGCCCACGAGCCGTCCTGGATGTCGCGCAGGATCTCCCGCATCCGCTTCTCGACCGACTCGTCGATGATCTTCGGGCCGGACGTGTAGTCGCCGTACTCCGCGGTGTCCGAAACCGACCAGCGCATCTTCGCGATGCCGCCCTCGTACATTAGGTCGACGATCAGCTTCAGCTCGTGCAGGCATTCGAAATATGCGACTTCCGGCTGGTAGCCCGCCTCGGTCAGTGTCTCGTAACCCGCCTGCACGAGTCGGGTGAGCCCGCCGCAGAGCACCACCTGCTCGCCGAACAGGTCGGTCTCGGTCTCCTCGGCGAACGTGGTCTTGATGGCGCCGGCGCGCAGCCCGCCGATGGCCTTGGCGTACGAGAGGGTCAGCGGCCAGGCGTCAGCCGTGGCGTCCTGTTCGACGGCCACCAATACCGGCACGCCGCGCCCGTCGGTGAACTCACGACGCACGAGGTGCCCTGGCCCTTTGGGCGCCACCATGCAGACGTCCACGCCGGCAGGCGGCTTGACGTAGCCGAACCGGATGTTGAAACCGTGCCCGAAGAACAGCGCGTCCCCGTCGACCAGGTTCGGCTCGATGGCCTCGGCGTACAAGTGGCGGTGCGCAGGATCGGGCACGAGGACGACGATCAGGTCGGCCTCCTCGCAGGCCTCGTACGGCGTGACCACGCGCAGCCCCTCCGCCTCGGCCCGTGGCCGGCTCTTCGACGCTTCCGGTAGACCCACCCGGACGTCCACGCCGGAGTCGCGCAGGCTCAGCGCGTGGGCGTGGCCTTGGCTGCCGTAGCCCAGCACGGCCACGTTTCGGGACTGCACGACCGCGAGGTCGGCGTCGTCGTCGTAGTAAAGCTCAGCCATCGGTTGTCTCCTTTGCAGTCTCCGTTCTGGAATGACCACGTACACCATGCCTGTGGGTACATCACCAGGCCTGCAGGCCTAGTGATGTACGGGCACGGGTGGTGAACGTGGTCATTTCTAGGCGATACGGTCCACGGGTCGCAGCGCTCTGTCGGTCATCGACCGCGAGCCGCGCCCGACGGCGACCACGCCCGACTGCACCAGCTCGCGGATGCCGTAGGGCTCCAGCACCCGCAGTAAAGCGGCCAGCTTGTCGGTGGAACCGGTCGCCTCGACGGTGATGACGTCCGACGTGACGTCGACGACCTTGGCGCGGAACAGCTGGACTGTCTCGAGAACGTGGGAACGGGATTCTGGGTCCGCCTTGACCTTGACGAGCAGCAGCTCGCGCTGGACCGATTGCGCCGGCTCCAGCTCTACGATCTTGATGACGTTCACCAGCTTGTTGAGCTGCTTGGTGACCTGTTCCAGTGGCTTTGCCTCGACGTCCACTACGACGGTCATCCGGGAAACCGCGGGATGCTCGGTCGGCCCTACGGCGAGCGAGTCGATGTTGAAGCCGCGCCGCGAGAACAGCCCCGCGATGCGGGCGAGCACGCCGGGTTTGTTCTCCACCAGCACGGACAGGGTGTGCTTGCTCACCGTCGTCTCACTCTTCCGTCCGGTCGAAGTCCGGGGCCATTCCCCGCGCGATCTGGATCTCGTCGTTGCTGGTGCCGGCGGGCACCATCGGCCACACCATCGCGTCCCGGTGTACGCCGAAGTCGATCACGACGGGCTGGTCGTCGACCGTCATCGCCTTGTCGATCGTGGCGTCGACGTCCTCGGCGGTGTCGCAGCGCAGCCCGACGCAGCCGTAGGCGTCGGCGAGACTGGCGAAGTCCGGGATGCGCCGGCTGTCCAGGTCGGTGTTGGAGTACCGCTCGTTGTAGAAGAGTGTCTGCCACTGCCGGACCATTCCGAGGCTGGCGTTGTTGATCACCGCCACCTTGATCGGGATACCCTCGATCGCGCACGTCGCCAGCTCCTGATTGGTCATCTGGAAGCAGCCGTCGCCGTCGATGGCCCACACCGTGGCGTCCGGCCGGCCGACCTTGGCGCCCATTGCCGCCGGCACCGCGAAACCCATGGTGCCGAGCCCGCCGGAGTTGAGCCAGGTGCCGGGATGCTCGTAGCTGATGAACTGCGCCGCCCACATCTGGTGCTGGCCGACGCCGGCCACGTACAGCGCATCCGGTCCGACCAGCGAGCCGAGCCGCTCGATGACGTACTCCGGCGCGAGCTCCCCGTTCTCCGGCGGCGTGTAACCGAGCGGGAACCTGCGCCGCCAGCCGTCGAGCTGCTGCCACCACGCGGTGTAGTCGCCGTGGCGGCCGGCGGCGTGCTCTGCCTCGATGGCGACGACCAGATCGGTGATGATCTCCTTGCAGTCACCCACTATCGGTACGTCGGCCACGCGGTTCTTGGAGATCTCAGCCGGGTCGATGTCTGCGTGCACGACCTTGGCAAGAGGGGCGAACGTGGAGAGCTTGCCGGTGACCCGGTCGTCGAACCGCGCGCCCAGGGCCACGATGAGGTCTGACCGTTGCAGCGACGTCACCGCAGCGACGTTGCCATGCATTCCTGGCATGCCGAGGTTGCGCCGGTCGCTATCCGGAAACGCTCCGCGCGCCATGAGCGTGGTGACGACCGGGATGCTGGTCAGCTCGACCAGGCGGCGCAGCGCGCCCCAGGCACCCGCGCGGATCACCCCACCGCCTACGTAGAGCACCGGTCGGTGTGCTTCGACGATCAGCCGAGCGGCCTCGCGGACCTGCTTGGCGTGTGGCCGAATCACCGGCCGGTACCCAGGCAGGTCGATGTCGACCGACCAGCGGAACGTGGTCGGCTTCTGCAGCGCGTCCTTGGCGACATCGACCAGCACCGGACCCGGCCGGCCGGACGCGGCGATGTGGAACGCCTCCGCGATGGTCCGCGGAATGTCGTCGGGATCGGTGACGAGGTAGTTGTGCTTGGTGATCGGCAGCGTGATGCCGCGGATGTCCGCTTCCTGGAACGCGTCGGTGCCGATCGCTGCGCTCGGCACCTGACCGGTGATCGCGACGATCGGAACGGAGTCCATGTGCGCGTCGGTGATGGGAGTGACGAGGTTCGTCGCTCCCGGGCCGCTGGTAGCCATGCACACGCCCACTCGGCGAGTCGCGAGCGCGTACCCTTCGGCGGCGTGGCCGGCGCCTTGCTCGTGTCGGACGAGCACATGCCGGATCTGCGTGGAGTCAAGCAACGGGTCGTAGGCCGGCAGGATGGCGCCGCCCGGGATGCCGAACACGGTGTCGACTCCCGCGGCCTCCAGGGAGCGGATCAAGCTCGCGGCACCGGACATCGGCCCAGACATCGACATGGCGGCCGGGATCTCTCGGCTGGTTCGGGGCTCCGACATGTGCGGCCTTCCTGGGTCCTCGTCGGTGACAGCTGTGTGCATGAAAAGACCCCTTCGGCCCGAGGGCACAGAAGGGGTCGCGCGCCGGCCGGGTGGGTCAGCCGACGCGCCGTCCAAGTACCAGAGTGCTGAATCGCACGAAGCGCAGGCTGCCGGAGCTGGTGTCTATCGTCAAGCCAGGGCCGGCCGCATCTCGGCATACGGAACGTGCGTCCACATGCCGGCGCGCTTGGCCCGGTACATGGCCGCGTCGGCGTCGGCGATCAGCTCGCCGCCGCCGAGGCCGACCCGCACGGCGGCACCGACACTGGCGGACAGCCGTAGGCTTTCCACGCTGTCGATCGGGCGGCGTAGCGCGTTCGCGATGTCCTCCGCGACCGTTGCCGTTGCGCTCGCCGGAACCAGGACCGCGAACTCGTCACCCCCGTATCGGGCGAAAGTTGCCGACCGGCCGGCCGCCTGTTGCAGCCGGTGTGCGACCTCGACGAGCACGCGATCCCCCGCAACGTGCCCGTATGTGTCGTTGACGTCCTTGAACCGGTCGAGGTCGACGAAGACCATCCCGACATCCGCACCTCGCTGGCGGAGCTTGTCCCGCAGCACCGCCCGGTCTGGCAGACCGGTCAGAGCGTCCAATCGAGCCAGTCGGTCGGCCTGCAACCGGGCTCGCAGGAGCAGCGCCTGCCACCCGGCGACGAACGCGACAACCGGGATCGCCGCGAGGGCGCCGCCCCAGCGCGCCACCGTCGCGGAGGCGATTACGGCAAGAACCGGCACGGTGTATGCACACGTAACACGAAGCGTCGGCCACGACATGGGCAGACGTTACGGCGACCAGACACGTCGTATTCCCCCGCGTGATGTACCGCCGTGATTGACCCACATCTTCACCAGCAAGATTCCCCGAAGAGCACCCGACCGGCCGGAAACCGGCGATCTCGCTATCGGGAACGCCGAAGCGGCGCCTCAGCTCAGTCGCACACGGCACCGGAGGCGGCCGAGCCGACCAGCCGCGCGTACTTGGCGAGCACTCCTCGCTGGTGTTTGGCCGGCGGTGGTGTCCACCCGTCGCGGCGGGCGGTGAGCTCGGCCGGGTCGACCAGCAGGTCGAGGGACCGCGCCTGGACGTCCACCCGGATCCGGTCGCGTCGCGGACGAACGCGATCGGTCCACCGTCGACCGCCTCGGGGGCTACGTGCCCGATGCAGAGCCCAGTGGTGCCGCCGGAGAACCGGCCGTCCGTCACGAGCAGCACGTCGTTGCCCAGGCCGGCGCCCTTGATCGCCCCCGTCACCGCGAGCATCTCGCGCATGCCCGGACCGCCCTTCGGGCCCTCGTAGCGGATGATCAGTGCGTCCCCGGGCTGGATGGTGCCGTCCTCCACCGCGCCCATCGCCGCCTGCTCCCCGTCGAAGACGCGCGCGGTTCCCTCGACCACCGTGGCGTCGAAGCCAGCGATCTTGACGACGGCGCCGTCGGGGGCCAGTGAGCCGCGCAGGATCGTGATGCCGCCCGTCCGGTGGATCGGGTCTGACGTCGCATGGATGATCTTGCCGTCCGGGTCCGGCGGCGCGAGGGCGGCGAGGTTTTCCGCCATGGTCTTGCCGGTGACGGTGAGGCAGTCGCGGTGCAGCAGACCCGCGTCGAGCAGCGCCCGCATCACCACCGGCACGCCGCCGATCCGGTCGACATCGGTCATCACATACCGGCCGAACGGCTTGACGTCCGCAAGGTGCGGTACCTGGTCGCTGATCCGGTTGAAGTCGTCCAGGCCAAGTTGCACCTCGGCCTCGTGCGCAATCGCCATCAGGTGCAGGACCGCATTGGTGGAGCCGGCGAGTGCCATCACGACGGCGATTGCGTTCTCGAACGCCTCCTTGGTGAGAATGTCGCGAGTGGTGATGCCTCGGCGGAGCAGCTCTACCACGGCCGCACCGGAGCGACGCGCGTAGCCGTCGCGCCGCCGGTCGACGGCCGGCGGCGCCGCGCTGCCGGGGAGCGACATGCCCAGCGCCTCGGCGGCGCTCGCCATCGTGTTGGCCGTGTACATGCCTCCGCACGCGCCCTCCCCGGGACAGATCGCGCGCTCGATGGCGTCGACTTCGTCGCGGCTGATGAGGCCGCGTGCACACGCGCCGACCGCCTCGAAGGCATCGATGATCGTCACCTCGCGGTCCCCGACCCGTCCGGGCAAGATCGAGCCGGCGTAGAGGAACACCGCCGCCACGTCGAGCCGGGCCGCCGCCATGAGCATGGCCGGCTCGGACTTGTCGCAGCCCGCCAGCAACACCGCACCGTCCAGCCGCTCCGCACCGAACACCGTCTCCACCGAGTCGGCGATCACTTCCCGGGACACCAGCGAGTAGTGCATGCCGTCGTGACCCATGGAGATGCCGTCCGACACCGAGATGGTCCCGAACTCCAACGGGAAGCCGCCGGCGGCGTGCACGCCTTCCTTGGCCGCCTTCGCCAGCCGGTCGAGCGACAGGTTGCACGGGGTGATCTCGTTCCACGACGACGCGACGCCGATCTGCGGCTTCTCCCAGTCGTCGTCGGTCATCCCGACGGCACGCAACATGCCGCGGGCCGCTGCGCGCTCCAAGCCATCGGTGACCTCCCGCGACCGCGGCTTGATGTCGGGTGCTGTCATAGCCGCCCACGCTAGACCGCCTGTCCAGCCCGGCCGCGCTCCAGCCTGACCGAGTTGTCCGGCCGGACAAGTCGCGGCGTCCGTCAGCGCGCTGGCCGACGTTCCAGACAACCACCGCCGGAGATTGCGGGGATGACGTGCACGTCGACACCGTCGGAGAGCGGCTCGGCCAGGCCGGACCCGTCGCGGATGTTGCGGTCGCCAACGAACACGTTGACGTGCCGGCGCAGCGATCTCGTCTCGTCGCGGATGCGGCGCTCCACGGCAGGCAGCTGCGCGCCGAGTGCGTCCAACAAGCCGCCGACCGTGGCGGACTCGTCGAGATCGAACGCGATCGCGGCCTGACCCCGCGCGAGCTCGCGCAGCGCGCCCGGGAGCCGGACAGTCACCTTCACAGCAGTGCCGCGGCTCGCACGCACAGCACGTCCGGAAGATGGCTCGCGACCTCATTCCACGTCTCGCCTTCGTCGGCACTCGCGTATACCGACCCGTCGCGCGCGCCGAGGTAGAGCCCCGCCGGATCGGCGACGTCGTCGGACGTGAAGGCGTCGCGAAGAACGGCGGCGTAGAAGCCGGATTCCGGCAACCCCTTCGACAGGGGAGACCACGATTCGCCGCCGTCGGATGTTCGCCATACCTTCAGTGCCTCGCCGGGCGGCACGCGCTGGCTGTCAGCAACGAGCGGGACGGTCCACGCTGTGCTCGGGTGGGCGGGGTGGGTGACCATCGGGAAGCCGAAGTCGCTCGGCAGCCCCTCGGCGATGGAGACCCAGCTCGAACCACCGTCGTCGGAACGGTAGACGCCGTGGTGGTTCTGTGCGAACAACCGCTGCGGGTCGATCGCGTCGCGGGCGACCTTGTGCACGCACTGGCCGTACTCCGGCCACGGGTCGGGAAGAAAGTACGCCTTGATCCCCTGGTTCGACGGCCGCCACGACCCGCCACCATCGTCGGTCACGTACACCCCGCCAGCGGACATCGCGACGAGGATGCGTGCGTCGTCGCCGGGGTGCGGCAGCACGGTGTGGATCGCCTGCCCGCCGCCGCCCGGCTGCCAGGTGGGCCGGTGCGGGTGGTTCCACAGGCCCTCGACGAGTGCAAAGGTCTCGCCACCGTCGGTGGAGCGCCACAGCGCCGACGGTTCGGTTCCGGCCCACACCACACCGCGACGCCCGTCGGTGTCGGGACGCAGCTGCCAGATCGCGGCCACCGCCGTGTCGGCCTCGGCCGGGAACCGGACGGCTCCCCCGTCGGGCTCCTGCCACGACGCACCGAGGTCGTCGGAATGAAAGACCGACGGCCCCCAGTGCTCGCTGTGGGCACCGACGAGCAGCCGGACACGACCGCCGCGCTTGTCGATTCCACAAGACGCGATGGATTGCATGAAGAAGTGCGGATGCCCCAGCCGCCAGCTCTGCCGGTCGTCATCGCTTTGCGCAAGCCACAGGCCCTTGCGGGTGCCGATCATCAGCAACGCGGTCATCCCGGCAGTGTGCACCCGGTCAGGAGTCTGATCCACCCGCGAGCACGACGTTCACCAGCGGCTCGCCAGCCGCGTAACGCTCCAGCTGGTCCTGCACCAGTTTCGTTGCCCGCGGCAGGAACGCCGTGGTGTTGCCGCCGACATGCGGCGAGAGCAACAACCCGGGCGCAGACCACAGCGGATGACCGGTAGGCAGTGGTTCTGGATCGGTGACGTCGAGCGCGGCCGAAAGCCGGCCGGTGCGGAGCTCCGCCAGTAGGGCGTCGGTGTCGACGATCGGCCCACGAGCGACGTTGACGAGCAGCGCACCGTCGCGCATGCGGGCCAGGAAGCCGGCGTCGACCATGCCACGGGTCTGTTCGGTCAGCGGCACAGTGAGCACCACCACGTCGGCCCACCCCAGAATGGACGGCAATGCCTCCAGGCCGGCAACTCCCTCCCGCGCCCGACGGGCCACCCGCATCACGTCGCACTCGAACGGACGCAACCGGCTCTCGACCGCTGCGCCGATGGAGCCGTAGCCCACGATCAGCACGGTCCGGTCGGCAAGCGACGGGCGCTGACCGAACCGCCATTCCTCGCGGTCCTGGCCGCGGACGTAGTCCGGCACCCCCCGCAACGATGCCAAGATGAGCGCCACGGCGAGCTCGGCGGTGCTCGCATCGTGCACGCCGCGCGCATTGCACAGCGTCAGGCCGTCCCGCAGGTACGGCAGCACGTGCTCGACGCCCGCGGTGAGCGTCTGCACGATTCGTACGTTGGGCATGCGCCGGATCAGCTCGCCGGTGACGGGAGCGAACGTGTACGGCATGACATAGAGCTCGACCCGCTCGAGCAGATCAGCGGGCGGTTCGCCGGAGCCATCCCAGCCGTGCAGTTCCAGGCGATCGGCGAGCTGGCTCAGTACCGAGGCGAAGCCGAACGGCTCCAGGACGACCCGCCGACGACCCATCCATCCGAACCTACCCGGCTCTCCCGCAACCGCCAGGCAAGCACCACACCGGCGACGAGCAGAGCAGCGGACACGTATCGGCCCGCACCCTTCACCGCGGCCTCGTCGACCTGCTCCGCCGCCTCGCCGGCCAACCGCCGGGCCGCGTCGACGTCGCCCGCGGCGAGCGTAGCTGCGGCGGCGCGCAGGTCCCCTTCCACGTCAGCACCGAGCAGGCCAACTGTTTCCAGCGGGTTCAGCTCCCCGGTCCCACTCTCCAGCGCGTACTCGATTGCGGCCGCCACGTCGTCATAGCGATCGGCCACACCGACCACGGCGTCGACGTCGTCGGTGGTCTCATAGTCGTCCTCCAAGGCGGGCAGCTCCAGGACGCCGAGGTCGTCCACCACCGCGAGAACCGCCTCCCGGCGATCCAGCACCTCCGCCGAGCGATCGATCAGCGTGCCGACTTGGTCGAATCGCCATTGGCCCATCGCGTTACGGAGTCCGTACGGAGCCGTCCAGCCCGCTCCCGCAGCGACGAGCTCGCCGTACAGTTCGCGCGCCGCTGCCCGCGCCGCGAGCAGCGGCTTGTCCGCTGGATCCGCGACGTATGTCGCGAACAGCTCGCCGGCTTCCGTGGACCTCCCGACCTCCTCGACGAGGTCCAGGGCTCGGCGCCAATCGTTCTCACCGGGCCACCGTTCCGGCTCCGGATCCCCTTGATACGCGATGACGGACTCCGCTGCCGTGTCGATGACGTCGGTCATCCGAGCCGTGCCGACGTCCTCCACCAACTCGTGCACCAGCCACCACGACGTGGCGTACGCGTACTCCTCGTGGGCGAGCGACAGCTCGCCACGCAAGTCACCGTGCTGCCACGCCGACAACGGCTGCTCGCCCGGATGGTCCGCAGGCGGCGGAGTGGGTGGCGCCCACCGCTGGCCGGCGGGAAGCGCGCGCCAGGCATAGTCCTCGGCCAGCCCTTCGGTGAACCACCGGTCCACGAACAGCGTGCTGTTGAACCAGGCGTGCGCGAGCTCGTGCAGCACGAGTCGGGGGTCGAGCGAGTCGCTGATCTCGATCACGTCAGTGCGCTCGTCGTACCATCCGCCGTAGCCATACAGGTCGGGAGTCGACGTCTCCACGATCTGCAACTCGTCGGCGACCGGCCACGGCTGGCCGATGAGATTCTCGAGCGCGGGCACCCCGCTGCTGACAATCGACTGCACGAAGTCGACCCATGCCGTGTCACCGGGCCAGGCGCGAAGTACGACGTCGCGATCACCGACCTTCATCGGGCGCCGTTCGAGCAGCGCATCGTTGCGGGCGACGAAGGTCGCGATCCAGGTGGCCGGGTCCGCGATGTCGGTTGCCCGGTACACGGTCGCCCCGTCTGCCGTGTCGCTCAGCATTTCGGAGCCCATGTAGTCGACCACGTACCCACTGGGAATCACGACCTCCACGTCGGCGAGGCCATTATCCGCAATGCAGTAAGCGGAGAAGGTCGCGTATGCCGGGCTGGCTCTGGTCCAGCCCGTAGAGCGCGGTGGGAGATCCGGGAGGTGGTAGGTCACGCGGATCTGCTGCGTCTGTCCGGATCGGAGGATCGGTGACAGTTCCACGTGCAGGGCGGACCAGCGGGCATCGCCGGCCGGTTCCACTCGCGTGCGCAATTCGTCGCCGCCGACGCGCCGTGCGGCCACGTTCGTCACTTTGAATAGCGCGGGCAGCACGATCTCGTCGAAGTAGTAGTAGCCGCCGGGCGGGTCGCTCAGCTCGTTCATCGCCGTGACGTCCACCGTGACCCGGACCGCTCGCGCCTGCGGATCCAGCGTGAACGTGCTCGAGGTCTCCAGCCGCAGCCCGTCGTCCTCCTCCTCCTGGGCAACTGCAGGTGTCGCGGAGATCACAACCAGCATGGATGCCGACAACGCCAGCACCAGGCGTGACACGATCACCCGCATGCGCCGACCGCGTCTCCTCTCGGCAGCCATCGCCCTCGTTCCGGTCCTTTCGTTTACCGCGTGCGCCGGAGACCAGCCGGAGGCCTCAGGCAACGACCCGACGACACCGACGGCGACGCCGACGCCGACCACAGAAACGCCGACACCGACACCGACACCGACGACTCCCACTCCGTCCCCGGGCCCGGTCGTCCCGGCCAGCTTCGATGACCTGGCCACGGGGCTCGACGTGCCGTGGGGACTGGCGCTCCTCCCCGACGGCTCGGCGCTCGTATCCGAGCGGGACACGGCACGAGTCCTCTTGGTGTCGCCTTCCGGGCGGCTCGACGAGGTGGGCACCGTGCCCGACGTCGATCCCGGCGGCGAGGGCGGGTTGCTCGGCATCGCGGTGGCTCCAGGCACGGCGGGGGAGGTCTACGCCTACTTCACCAGTTCGGACGACAACCGGGTCGTCCGCCTCCCTCTACGTGGTGGGCGCCTGGGTGAACCGACGGTTGTCATCGACGGTATTCCGAGGGCCGGCAACCACAACGGCGGACGTCTCATCTTCGGTCCGGACGGCAAGCTCTACATCGGCACCGGCGACGCAGGTTCACCGAGTCGAGCGCAGGACCGCGACTCGCTCGGCGGGAAGATCCTCCGGCTCGAGCCGGACGGCTCCGTTCCCGCCGACAACCCGTTCGGCGGCTCACCGGTGTTCTCCTACGGACACCGCAACGTGCAGGGGCTCGCCTTCGACGACGACGGCAACTTGTGGGCCAGCGAGTTCGGGCAGAGCAGGTGGGACGAGCTGAACCTCATCCGGGCCGGCCAGAACTACGGCTGGCCCGAGGTGGAGGGCATCGGCGATGACGACCGGTTCGTCAACCCGGTCGCCCAGTGGTCGACCGACGAAGCATCCCCCAGCGGCATCGCCTTCGTCCG
>JACVRX010000083.1 GCA_014534205.1 Jiangellaceae bacterium | reverse complement strand
GTCCTCGCCCGCCACAGCGGGCTGGTACGGCGACGTCGATCTCACCGCCGTCCTCTCCTCCGGAGAGCCGGCCGAAGTGGACCGCTGCGCCTGAGTGCAGCCTGCCGAACGTGTCGACGACGTCGCTCTGGAATGACCACGTTCACCATGCCTGTCGGTACATCACCAGGCCTGCAGGCATGGTGATGTACCCGCAGGGGTGGTGAACGTGGTCATTCCGGAAGCGCAACGAGATCGCCTCGCGAAAGAGACGTCGGGAGGCCACCGCCGGCAAGCACGTATGAACGCGCCGCGGACCGTTCCGGGCCCGACGACTGGTGGGGATACCCTCCCCCGCGCGGCATCCCCACCAGGTCGTCTGGGGTCGCCAAACTTCCCCCCGCCTGGGCGACCAGCCAGCCTCGCGGCATTAGCCACGCGGCGTCGACGTCGACCGTCGAACGTACGGCCAGGTCCCCGTGGACGCACGACCGCCGTTCGGCGGACACGCCGACGTCGCGATGTACGGTGAGTGGCTCGTTCACGCTTGATCTGCCCAGTGGCCCTGACCTGCATCGCCGCTGTGTCGTTGGCAGAATCAGCGGCGAGCGGTCGGGGGGAGGTGTACGTGACTGCGGTCGTGGGCGACGAGGCGACTGCTCCGCCCAGCAGCGTGGATCCGACTTACGGCACCCCGACGCTCAGCTACGCCAGCACCTACCAGTCGGTGGACGCGGCGGCAGCTCGGGTCGCTGCGGTGCTCGTCCTGTCCACTGCGATCGTCTCGGGGGCGGCGGGAATCGTCGGCGTGGACGCCCCGGTGTCGTTGCGCTGGGTCGTTCCGGTCGGCGGCGTGTTGATCGTCTGGACCGCGGTCTTCGCGCTGTTTGTTTATCGGCGCGGTCTGTCCGCGAGGCTGGTCGTCGTCCATGCGTCTGTTGTGGCGTCGGTTCTCCTGATGCAGCGACAGCTCGTGCCGAGCTCGGTGATTCTCGATGGGTCGAACTGGACGCTGCCGATAGCCAGCGCCGCGGTGATCACGTCGCAGGTCGCCTTCCGGCCGCCGCGAGGTCCACTACTGGGGTCGGCCTTGATCGCGGTGTTCGTCGCCGGGCTGTTCTTGGCCGCTCCAGCCGATCCAAGGATGATCTTCGGCGCGCTCACGTTCGTCATTCAGCTGGTGCTGGCGGCGTGGCTGATGTCGTTGCTCCGGCGTGGCGACCGGGTCGCCGAGGCCTCCCTGCGCAGCCGCCTGCAGGCCGAAGTTGCAGCCACGGTAGAGGCGACGTACCGCGCCGAACAGCGCCGGCAGTCGGCGCAGCTTCACGACCACGGCCTGACGACGCTGCTCATGGTGGGTCTCGGCACCATTGCGACCGGGTCGGAGATCCTTCGGCAGCAGGCGATCAGAGACCTGCAGGCGTTCGACACGCTGGTCAGCGGGACTCCAGAACCGCCGACAGACACCTGCCGGCTCGACGAACTACTGCGCGAGACGGTTCGATCGAGCGAGCTCCCGATAGAGGTCGAGCTGCACGTTCCGGCGATCGTCACGACGTCGGCAGCCGCCACCTGTGTGGCTGGGTGTGTCGCGGAGGCACTTCGTAACACCGCGCGGCACGCGGAGGTACTCGCGGCCGGGATCCGGGCCTGGGAAGAAGCTGGTCACAACGTCGTTGAAGTCGTCGACGCCGGGCGTGGGTTCGATCCGGAGTCCGTACCAGCCAGCCGACGGGGAATACGCGAGTCGATCGTGGGCCGGATGACCGCAATTGGCGGCATGGCCACGGTCGTGTCGGCGCCGGGTCACGGCACGCGCGTGCAGCTGCGGTGGGTCGCGTGAACGTTCCCGCCGACCCGACGACTGCCGCCACCCGGTACGTCCAGGCTGCGGACCGACTGGTCGTCGTGATCGTCGCCACCTGGCATCTGATCTACGACCCGGTGGCGATCCTGCTGAACGCCGCACTGTACCGGTCACTGCTTCCCCAGCTGGTCGCCTGGTCGCTGCTCGCGATCATCGGGGTGATCGGCTCCGTCCAGCTGCTCCGAACGACGGGCAGCACTGCGGGGCGGTGGGGACTGGTCGCGGCGGCAGTACTTGCGGGCGCCTTCTCCACCGCTGCGCTGCCCGCGGCTCAGCCCGTCCTGAGCTACGCGAACTGGTCGTTCGGCGCGGTCGGCTGGTGGTGCGTGCTTCTGCTCATTCGCCGGCCCGTGGTCGAACTGGGCATCGCGCTCCTGGCACATGACACGATCACCCTGGCGGCGATCGTCGCGACCGGTCAGGCCGACCGGGTGACGTTGGCGCGCTTCGTCGTGGTGTGCTTCGGCACCGGCGTACTCCAGCTGCTTCCCCCGGTGATCTCGCGCCTCCTGGGCGGCACCGCGACGATGGCCGAGGAATCAGCGCAGGCGGAGGCGCGGATCCGGGGGCGCCGCCAAGCGTCGGAAGCGGCCCGGGTAGCCCGGGTGCGTCGGTATCAGGAGCTTCGCCGAAGCGTCGTCCCGGTCCTGGCCGGCCTAGCTGACCGAACGCTCGACCCCGAGGACCCGACGGTACGCGACCGGTGCCGCATTGAGTACGCCCGGCTGCGACGACTGTTCGCCGAGTCCGACGACGTCGAAGACCTGTTCATGCATCAATTGCGCGCGTGCGCTGACCTTGCAGAGCGGCGGGGCGTCGTCGTCGAGTGGGCGACCTCAGGCAGGGTCCCGGAGATGCCCACACGGCTGCACCGCGCCCTCACGGAGGCACCGATGCACGCTCTTGCGATCGCTCAGAGCAATGCGCGCGTCACCGTGCTGGCCCGGCCGGACGAGGTAGCAGTCGGCGTCATCGCCGACGCTTCGTCGTCGCTGCCACCGGTGTCGATAGATCCGGACGTAGTCGTCTCCAACCACCAGGAGGGGGAACAGCTGTGGGTGGAGAGCCGATGGTGCACCCGGTGACCGTCGCGTTCGTCGAGGATCAGCCCGTCGCGATCGAGGGCGTGCGGTCGTGGATCGCCGCCGACCCGGGGAAGCGGCTGAGCCTGATCGCTGTCAGCGGGTCGGTGAGTGAGGTCCTGTCCGGGCCGGGCGGTCAAGCGAATGTGCTCCTCATGGATCTGCAGCTCGCCGACGACCGGGTGGGTCTCCAGCAGGAGGAGGTCAGCCGACGCGTCGCAGATATCGAGGCGCTCGTCGATGCGAACCGCCGCGTCGTCGTGTACTCGCAGCACGACAGCGACGAGGTCATCCGCGCCGTGCTGGATGCCGGAGCATCCGCATACCTAGCCAAGCGCGAAGTGGCCGACCACTTGATCGACGCCATCCTGGCCGCCGCCGAGGACCGGCCGTACATGCCGCCGGAGATGACCGGCGCCATCCTGACCGACGACAAGCGCCCGCAGCTGAGCGACCAGGAGTTCATGGCTTGCCGGTTGTGGTTTCAGGGCATGAAGAAGGCCCAAGTCGCGCGGCGCATGGGTATCCGAGAGAGCACCGTCCGTCAGTACATCGCACGTGTCCGCGCCAAGTACGCCAAGGTCGGGCGGCCGGCGGGTACGAAGGCCGACCTGCTAGCTCGAGCCATCCAGGACGGTCTGATCAACGCTGCGGACATCAGCCCAAGATCGTGAACACTTGCCCATCCAAACGGCGGCAAAGTGTCCATGATCACTGGTATGTCGATCGAGGAGGTAATCGAGTGGTAGCCGAGCAATTCCCGAAGGTGCTGCAAACCGTGTTGGACTGCACCAACGCCCGCTTGCTCGCAGAGTTCTACCGCAGCCTGTTGGGCTTCCGCTATCGACCGGGGGACGAGCCACCAGACGCCGGTGAACCGGACCCGCGCGGCCAGGACTGGTTGGTGCTACGTGACGCCGCAGGGAGCAACCGGCTCGCGTTCCAACAAGTGTCGGCACTGCCAGAGGCAACCTGGCCGGAAGGTCCGATCCCACAGCAACTGCACTTGGACCTAACCGTCGGGACGAGAGACGACCTCGACGTGCAGCACGAACGCGCGTTGTCGCTCGGTGCCCGACTCCTCGCCGACCGCTCGGACGATCCGGAGGAGCCACTGCGCGTCTATGCCGACCCGGCCGGGCATCCGTTCTGCATATTCGTGGCGTAGCGACGCTGCGCGCCCGACCCGCGCAGTCGGCAGCCAGTGGTATCCCACCCGTATGTGGAGCTGAGTAACGACGGATGAGTGCACCGGGACCGAACCTGAATCACGGTCGGTGAACCTGTCTGCGGCCGATCGCGCCGGTACCGGCTCGGCCCTTAGACGACGAGGATCGCAAGCAGGGCCAGCAAGACGCCGAGCCCGAACATCGTCCACCCACTCACTCCACCAAGATGCAGCAATGGGCGGTCTCGGCGTGGTACCGCCACGCGGCAAGACGATGGTGTTTGCGTGATCGTCGTGTCGGTTGCCGAGCGTGCGGATCGCAGTGCCGACGAGCCATCACCAGGCCACCAAATACATCACCAGGCCTGCAGGCCTGGGGATGTACGGGAAGGGGTGGTGAACGTGGTCATTCCAGAGCGGTGACGGGTACCGCGGGCGGGTGGGTCCTAGGGTTCACCCGTGACCGACCTGCGGCTGCCGCACCGGCTGACAGCGCCGGAGCCGGGGTGGACCGTCCAGGCGGACGTGGTCGTGGTCGGCAGCGGCATCGCCGGCCTCACCACCGCACTCGAAGCCCGCAAGGCCGGTCGGGTGCTGGTCGTCACCAAGACCTTCCTGGACGAGAGCTCCACGGCCTGGGCGCAGGGCGGCATCGCCGCCGCGCTCCACCCCGAGGACAGCCCGGAGCAACACCTGCACGACACTCTGGTCGCCGGCGTCGGCCTCTGCGACGAGACCGCCGTGCGGGCACTCGTCACCGAAGGCCCGAAGCGGGTCCGCGAGCTGGGGGCGCTCGGCGCGAACTTCGAGCGCACCCCCGAAGGAGAGATAGCCCTCACTCGCGAAGGCGGTCACCTGCGGGATCGCATCGCGCACGCTGGCGGCGATGCCACCGGGCGGGAGATCTCCCGCGCGCTGATCGAGGCGCTGCACGCCGTCAAGGAAGATCCGGGCATCGAGGTGGTGGAACACGCACTGGTCATCGACGTCCTCACCGACACGACCGACCACGCCTGCGGAGTGAACCTGCACGTCATCGGTGAAGGCCAGCGCGACGGCGTCGGAGCGGCTCTCGGCCGGGCAGTGGTACTTGCCACCGGCGGGCTCGGCCAGGTATACGCGTCCACGACCAACCCGCCGGTGGCGACCGGCGACGGTGTCGCCGCCGCGTTGCGGGCCGGCGTCGACGTCGCCGACCTCGAGTTCGTCCAGTTCCATCCGACGGTGCTGTGGCTCGGTAGATCGGCGCATGGTCAGCAACCGCTGATCTCCGAGGCGCTCCGCGGCGAGGGTGCGGTGCTGCGTGACGTCGAGGGACGGCGGTTCATGGTGGGTCGCCACCCGCTCGCCGAGCTGGCGCCGCGGGACGTCGTCGCCCAGGGCGTGATCAGTGCGATGACCGAGACGGGGGCCGAGCACGTGTGGCTCGACGCTCGGCACCTCCCGGCCGACTTCCTGGAACAGCGGTTCCCGACGATCGTCGCGCGCTGCCGCAAGCACCACTTCGACCCGGCGACGATGCTGATCCCGGTCGCGCCGGCGCAGCACTACGCCAGCGGTGGCGTCCGCACCGACCTGAGGGGACGGTCCTCGGTGCCCGGTCTGTACGCGTGCGGTGAGGTGTCCTGTACCGGCGTCCACGGGGCCAACCGGCTGGCGTCGAACTCGCTGCTCGAGGGGCTGGTCTTCGGCCACCGCATCGCTGCGGACCTGGCCGAACAGCTGCCGCCGCAGTCGGAGCCGGTGGCCAGGGCGGGTTCCGCCGGCGCGCTCGATCCGGCCGCGCGAGTGTTCATCCAGGGCGCGCTGACGGCCGGGGCCGGTGTCGTCCGTAGCGCGAATTCGTTGTCGACCGCGGCCAGCAGCCTGGCGCAACTCGCGGCAGAGCGCCGTTCCGACGTGCTGACCACGGAGTCGTGGGAGACCGCGAACCTGCACGCGGTCGGCGCGTTGCTCGTCCGGCACGCATCCCTCCGGGAGGAGACACGGGGCGGACACTGGCGCGACGACTTCCCCGACCGTGACGACCGCCGGTGGCGCGGCCACCTGATCAGTTCTCTGACTGGGGACGGAACCGTGCGAACGAGATTCGAGGAACTGCCGTGACCCTGCCCGACCACGTCACCCAGACGTTGACCGACGCCGCCCTCGATCCACGCTATGTCGAGGACTTGGTCCGAGCCGCGGTCGAGGAGGATCTCGCCGGCGGTGTGGACGTCACCAGCGAAGCGACGATACCGGCGGACCAGCGAGCCGTCGGCGATCTCGTAACCCGTGCCGACGGTGTTGTCGCCGGCTTGGCGGTGGCCGAGGCGGTGTTCACGAGCACGGCGCGCCAGCCGGTGCAGGTCGCCCGGCAGTTCGGCGACGGCGACGCCGTCAGCGCCGGCGCGCATCTGATGGCCGTCACCGGGCCGACCCGCGCGTTGTTGCTCGCCGAGCGCACGGCGCTGAACCTGCTCTGCCGGCTCTCCGGAATCGCGACGCTCACCAGGCGGTGGGTGGACACGATCGCCGGCACCGGCGCCATCGTCCGGGACACTCGCAAGACCACGCCGTTGCTGCGGACGCTGGAGAAGTACGCCGTCCGCTGTGGCGGCGGCGAGAACCACCGGATGTCGCTGTCCGACGCGGCCTTGATCAAGGACAACCACGTGCTCGCGGCCGGCGGGATCAGCGCAGCGTTCAAGGCCGTCGCCGAGACGTATCCCGGCCTCCTCGTGGAGATCGAGGTAGACAGCGTGGACGGAGCGGTGGAAGCAGCCGAGGCGGGCGCAGAGCTCATCTTGCTCGACAATCTCGGCCGGGACGACGTGGCGAGGGCGGTCCAGGCCGTGGCCGGACGGGCGAAGCTCGAGGTGAGCGGTGGGCTAGCACTCGAGAATGCGCGCGCCGTCGCCGAGACCGGCGTCGACTACCTGTCCGTGGGCACGCTCACCCATTCCGCGCCGGTCCTCGACATCGCGTTCGACGTGCGGGAGGTGCGCTGAGGTGCTCCTGGCGATCGACGTGGGGAACACTCAGACCGTGCTGGGGCTGCTCGAGGGCGAGGAGGTCGTCGACCACTGGCGAGTCGCGACGGACGCCCGGCGCACCGCCGACGAGTTCATGGCTGTGTTGCGCGGCTTGCTTGCAGACGGTGCCGACGACCGGGTCGACGGCATCGCGATCTGCTCCACGGTGCCGTCGGTGCTCCGGGAGATGCGCGACATGGTCGCCCGATACTTCCGCTCCGTCCCGTCGATCCTGGTGGAACCCGGCGTGCGCACCGGCGTCCCCGTGTTGGTGGACAACCCGCGCGAGGTCGGTACAGACCGGGTCGTCAACGCACTGGCCGCGAGGTATCTGTACGGCGGGCCGTGCATCGTCGTCGACTTGGGCACCGCCACCACGTTCGACGTCGTCTCGGAGAACGGCGAATACCTCGGCGGGGCAATCGCGCCCGGTATCGAGGTCTCACTCAACGCGCTCGGCGACGTCGGCGCGCAGCTGCGGCGGGTCGAGCTGGTCCGGCCGCGCTCGGTCATCGCCAAGAACACCGTCGAGGCGCTGCAGTCCGGTGCCCTCTACGGCTTCGTCGGCCAGGTCGACGGAATCGTCACCCGGATGGCGGCCGAGCTGGGCCGCCCGTTGTCCAAGATCACCGTGATCGCTACCGGTGGCCTGGCACCGCTCGTTCTGGACGAGTGCGCGACCATCGATCACCACGAACCATGGCTGACGCTGGTCGGGTTGCGGCTCGTCTACGACCGCAACATCGACGAGTCCTGGCTGTGACCGTCGAACGTGATCGACGTGTGGGTGGCGGCGGGCACTAAGCGGGTGGCGGGCTCGCCTCCTTGAACTTCCAGCCGGCAGCTTCGACGGCACGGTGCGCCGGCCCGCTCAAGGCCGAGAACGAGACCTCGAAGCCCGAACGCCGCCCCCGCTCGTGCAGCTCGTGGAGGAACGCGATACCAGGGGGCCCAAGAGAGCTGACCCCGTGCATGTCGACCACCGCGTGGCTCAGCCCGTTGAGACCCTCCAGCTCCGCGACCTCGGCCACCGCGGCGTGCAGCTGGTCTTGCATCTGCTCGTCGACGTCGCCGGAGAGAAACACCACGATCTCCCGCGACCCGCGGTCCACGACCCGTACCTCGCTCATCGCGCTCACCTCCGTGCGATGAGCGTGGCACTGGTGCCGCACCGGATCAACGACCCGTGGTCACAGGAACCGATCTGGATTGACCACGTACGCCCAGCCCTGCCCGAATACGAACGGCTTGCAGCCCGTTGTCCAGCCCGTTGACCAGCCCCGTTGACCAGCCCCGTTGACCAGCCCGTTGTCCAGCCCGTTGTCCAGCCCGTTGTCCAGCC
>JACVRX010000017.1 GCA_014534205.1 Jiangellaceae bacterium | reverse complement strand
GCCACATCCCGCTGGTCGCCGAGATGCCGCACGGCGGGTTCAAGCACTCCGGGCACGGCAAGGACCTGTCGGTGTACGGCCTGGAGGACTACACCCGCAT
Organism: Jiangellaceae bacterium; assembly: GCA_014534205.1. GTDB lineage: Bacteria > Actinomycetota > Actinomycetes > Jiangellales > Jiangellaceae > JACVRX01. The sequence continues at coordinate 22,318 of JACVRX010000017.1, read as the reverse complement.
CAAGCACGTCATGCACCACGTCGGGGCGTGAGATGACGTCGTCGGAGGACCTGCGCAAGCGCCGGGCCGCGGCGGTGGCCCGGGGCGTCAGCTCCGTCATCTCGTCCTACGTCGACACCGCGGCCGGGGGCTCGCTGGTCGACGTCGACGGCCGGGAGTGGATCGACTTCGCCTCCGGCATCGCGGTCACCAACGTCGGCAACGCGGCGCCCCGCGTCGTCGCGGCCGTGCGGGAGCAGGTCGAGCGGTTCACCCACACCTGCTTCATGGTCGCGCCGTACGAGTCGTACGTGGCCGTCTGCGAGCAGCTGATCGAGCTGACGCCGGGGTCGTTGACGAACACAGGCTGCAGGGTGCTCACCCCTGCCGCCACGGGGTCGACGCGGCGAGCCAGCAGTGCGCGCGACCGGGGGCCGGGGACCTCGGTGACGAGCTGACGCCGCTGCGGCAGCGCGAACTCCATCAGCGGTGCGGGTGTGTCCGGAGTAACCGCCACGACTCCTCCTTCGGTTGGTCGCCTTCCGATGCTGACCGTGCTACCGCGTCACGAGCAACTCATTCGGCAGGCCGGGACGCCCTTCCAGGCGTGCTCGTATGTCTCCAGGCGTGCAGGCCTGGTGATGTACGAGCCGGGGCAGTGAACGTCGTCATTCCGCTCGGCGCACGGCGATGGAGACGGTTCGTGGAGCCGGCAACCGGCTGGCAGCGGACGGGGCGGCTGGACGCGCGCCCCGCGAGACCGGAAGCGCCGGACTGGGCGTAGCAATCGCCGCAGAACTTGCCGCCGCGCACGGAGCGAGATCTGCGTCACGGACAGTCCGTCCGTCGGAACCCGCGTCGAGATGGGCCTGCCCTCGGGTTGACCTCTAGGGTGACGCGATGGTCGAGCCGACGGCCGAGCTGGTAGAGCTCGCTGGGGAGTACGGCGTCGCAACCGACTACTGGGACTGGCGCGGGAACCACGTGGTGGTTTCCGCGGAGACGCTCGTCGCGTTGCTGGCCGCGTTGGACGTCGACGCGTCGACCGCCGAGGCAGTGGGGCAGGCCTTGTCGCAGGTGCGGCAGTACCGGTGGACCCGGATGTTGCCGCCGTGCGCCGTGACGCGTCCGTCGTGGCAGCTGCCGTTCCTCGTCCACGTCACACATGGGCAGCCGGTCAGGGTGTGGATCGAGCTGGAAACCGGCGGCAGCCGGCGCGAGGTGGCGCAGGCACCGCACGTCGAGCCACCCCGGGAGATCGACGGCCGGCTCGTCGGCGAGGCGATGTTCGTCGTACCGGACGGCCTGCCGCTCGGCTACCACACGCTTCGAGCCCGCACCCTCGACGCGGAGGCGAGCACGCTGCTGGTCGTCGCGCCGGACTGGCTCGGCATCCCTGCCCTCGGCGAGTCACACCGGGCGTGGGGCTTCGCCACCCAGCTCTACAGCGTCCGTTCGCAGCAGTCGTGGGGTGTCGGCGACCTCACCGACCTGGCCGATCTCGCCGCGTGGTCGGGCGCCGAGCTCGGAGCCGGTTTCCTGCTGGTGAACCCGCTGCACGCGGCGGAGCCAGTCGCCCCGCTGGAGCCGTCGCCGTACCTGCCCACTACCCGGCGCTACGCAAACCCGCTTTACCTGCGCGTGGAGCGGGTCCCGGAATACGCGTACCTCGACCGCACCGCGCGTGGTGCCGTGGAGAAGCTGCGCGCCGAACTGGCGGTCACACTTGCCGGCGTCGATTCGATCGACCGCGACGCCGCATGGACGGCGAAGCGCGCGGCGCTGGAACTGTTGTATTCGGTACCCCGCAGTGCCGGGCGAGAGGTCGCCTACCGGGCGTTCTGCCGCCGCGAAGGCGCGGCCCTGGTCGACTTCGCCACCTGGTGCGCGCTCGCCGAGGAGCACGGGGCGGACTTCCACACCTGGCCCGAACCGCTACGGCATCCGGCGTCTGCCGAGGTCGCGGCGTTCCGCGCGTCCCACGAAGCCGCCGTGGACTTCCACCGGTGGCTGCAGTGGCTGCTCGACGACCAGCTGGCCAGCACCCAGCAGGCGGCACGCAGCGCGGGCATGGCGATGGGCGTGGTGCACGACCTGGCAGTCGGCGTCGACAACTCCGGCGCCGATGCGTGGAGCATGCAGAACTTGCTGGCTCAGAAGATCACCGTCGGGGCACCTCCGGACCCGTTCAACCAGCTCGGCCAGGACTGGGTACAGCCGCCGTGGCGCCCCGACCGGCTCGCCGAGGCTGCCTATGCGCCGTTCCGCGACATGGTGTCGACGATGTTCCGGCATGCGGGCGGGCTACGCGTAGACCACGTCATCGGCCTGTTCCGGCTGTGGTGGATCCCGGCCGGGATGCCGCCGACCGCGGGCTCGTACGTCCGGTACGACCACGAAGCGCTGGTCGGCATCCTCACCCTCGAGGCGCATCGCGCGGGCGCCGTGGTGATCGGGGAGGATCTGGGCACCGTCGAGCCGTGGGTACGCGACTACCTACGTATGCGTGGCATCCTCGGCACGTCGATCCTGTGGTTCGAGTTCGACTACGACGGCGACGGCAGGCCGCTGGCGCCGGAACGGTGGCGGGAGTACTGCCTAGCGTCGGTGACCACGCACGATCTGCCGCCGACCGCCGCTTACCTCGCCGGCGAGCACGTGCGGTTGCGCCACTCGCTTGGTCTGCTCAAGCGCTCGCTGGACGAGGAGCTCGCCGCGGACCAGGCAGAACGCGGCGCCTGGCTGGACGAGCTGCGCCGACGTGGGCTGTTGGCGGACGGCGCGAGCGGTGAGGAGACGGTGCTGGCGTTGCACCGGTTCCTCCGGGAGACGCGGTGCCGGTTGCTCTGTGTCGCGCTCGCCGACGCGGTCGGCGACCGGCGAACCCAGAACCAGCCGGGAACCATCGACGAGTACCCGAACTGGCGGGTGCCGCTCACCGGCCCGGACGGCCGGCCGATGCTCCTGGAGGATGTCATCCGCTCCGAGCGTGCGGCGCGCCTGGCGGCCGCCGTCCGCGTCGACTGACCCATACTGGTCGGCGTGCCCGAGGAGCTCGTCGAGGTCGTCACCGCGGCCGGCGTGACGACGGCGGTAGTGAGCCGCGACGACGTCCTCGCCCAGAACCTGTGGCACCGGACCGCGTTCGTGATGGTGCGTTCGTCCACCGGAGCGGTGTTGGCGCATCGCCGCGCAGAGATGAAGCGGCTCGCGCCGGGGAAGTGGGACCTGGGGTTCGGCGGCGCGGTACACGCCGGCGAGTCGTACGAGGCAGCTGCGGCTCGCGAGCTCGAGGAGGAGGCGGGCATCACTACCCCGCTGTGGTTCGTCGGCGAATACGTCTACGACGGCGCGGACAGCCGGGAGGTCGGGCAGATGTTCGAGACGGTGTCGGACGGTCCGTTCCGGCACCCGCCGGACGAGGTGGTCGAGAGCACGTTCGTCGATCCGGTCGACCTGGACGAGTTCCTGGCCAGCCACGACTTCTGTGACGCAGCGATCGACGTCATGGTCCCGGTGCTCCGTGGCTGACGTCCGCGAGGCGGCCGATCCCCGGCCCGTCATCGGCATTACCTGCGACATCGAGGATGCCCGATGGGGCGTGTTCGAACGACGCGCCGCGCTGCTGCCCGAGGTGTACATCGACGCCGTCGTAGAAGCTGGCGGGCGACCGCTGCTGGTACCGCCGATGACGGAAGCCGCGGCCGAGACCGTGCAGGTGCTCGACGGCCTGTTGCTCTCCGGCGGGCCGGACATCGAGCCGGCCCGCTACGGACACGACCGGCATCCGACGACCGTCTACATCCGGCCCGGCCGCGACGCCGCGGAACTGGCATTGATGGTCGAGGCCGAGCGCTCGGAGCTGCCCGTCCTGGGCCTGTGCCGCGGCGTCGAGCTCCTGGTGGTCTCGCGCGGCGGGACGTTGCATCAGCACGTGCCGGATCTGCACTCAGCGTCCGGCGTCACGGTCGCGCACCGGGGTCGGCCCGGCCACTATGTCCGGCACGACGTGACGGTGGTCGACGGCAGCCTGCTGGCCTCGATCGTCGGCACCCGGGTCGACGTGCCGTCGTACCATCACCAGGCGCCGGCCGAGCCGGGCGAGGGCTTGGTCCCGGTCGCCCACGCGCCGGACGGGATCGTGGAGGCGGTGGAGGATCCGCACCACGACTTCGTGCTCGGCGTGTTGTGGCATCCGGAGTACGACGGTGAGCTGCCGCTGTTCGAGGCGCTGGTGGCCGCCGCTCGCCGGTATCGCAAAGGGCGGCGATGACCGGGGCGGGCCCGGACGCGGAGGTCGTCGAGCTCTGCCAGGACCTGATCCGCATCGACTCGGTGAACTACGGCGACGGCTCTGGTCCAACTGAGCGCAAGGCCGCCGAGTACGTCGCCGGAAAGCTTGCCGACGTCGGTCTGGAGCCGGTAGTGCTGGAGTCTCAGCCGGGCCGCACCAGCGTCGTCGCGCACGTGGCCGGCGCGGATCCGGGCCGATCCGACGCGCTGCTCGTGCACGGCCACCTCGACGTGGTGCCGGCCGACGCCGCCGAATGGACGCACGACCCGTTTGCGGCCGAAATCGTCGACGGCTGCGTCTGGGGCCGTGGCGCCGTGGACATGAAGGACATGGACGCCGTGATCCTTTCGGTGTTCCGGGATCGGCTGCGGTCGGGCCGATTACCGAACCGGCCGGTCGTGTTGTCTTTCCTCGCCGACGAGGAAGCCGGCGGGATCCTGGGCAGCCACTGGGTAGTCGACCACCGTCCGGAGCTGTTCGACGGGTGCACCGAGGCGATCGGTGAGGTGGGCGGGTTCAGCCTCACCGTCCGTGACGACCTGCGGCTCTACCTCGTAGAGACCGCGCAGAAGGGCATCGAGTGGCTTCGGCTCACTGCGGTGGGAACAGCCGGGCACGGCTCGATGGTCAACACGGACAATGCAGTGACCCGCTTGTGCGAGGCCGTGGCCCGGCTGGGGGAGCACGAGTGGCCGCTCGAGCTCATCCCCACCGTCCGCGCTTTTCTCGACACGGCGTCCAAGGCATACGGCGTGCCGCTGGATCCGGCCGACTCGGCCCAACTGTTCGAAACTCTGGGCCCCATCGCCAAGGTCGTCTGCGCCACGCTGCGGAACACAGCGGCGCCGACAATGCTGCGGGGGGGCTACAAGCACAACGTGGTGCCCGGTCGAGCCGAGGCGTACGTCGACGGGCGGTTCCTGCCGGGGCAGCGCGAGAGGTTCCGCAAGACCGTCGCCGAGGTGTTGGGCCCGCAGGTGCGGATGGAGTCGTTGGTCTCCGATATCGGGCTCGAGACGCCGTTCGCTGGCGAGCTGGTCGATGCGATGAGCGCCGCGCTGCGCGCCGAGGACCCGTTCGCGCAGCCGGTGCCGTACTGCATGTCCGGCGGCACCGACGCCAAGGCCTTCAGCCTGCTCGGCATCCGCTGCTTCGGCTTCTCCCCGCTGCGGCTGCCGCCCGACCTCGACTTCGCCGGCATGTTCCACGGGGTAGACGAACGCGTCCCGGTGGACGGGCTGCGCTTCGGCGCCCGAGTGCTCGACCGCTTCCTGGACCTCGCGTAGCGCTCTGGAATGACCACGAACACCACCCTGGTGGTCCGCGGTCAGACGGCTCGGGCTGCCCGCAGGATGCGCCGCCGCAGCGTGGCCTTGCGGGTGCCGTCGGGGAACAACCGCAGCCGGGCCAGCTCCCAGTGGCCGTACTCCGCGTGATCAATGAGGACCCGACGGGCCGCTCCACGGGAGACCTGACGGGGTAGCAGGATCTCTTGGTACTCGAACTCGGACCCCTGCCTGCGCGTGGGTCGACTCGACACCCGGCAATGGTGCCATCACAGGAACCCTCGGCTACAACCCTGCCTGGGGGTTGCACTGCCCATCACCAGGTCTGCCCGTACATCACCAGGCCTGCAGGCCTGCTGATGTACGGGCAGGGGTGGTGTACGTGGTCATTCCAGAAGCGCAACAGTCAGACCAGCTCGGGGCGTTCGGGGTAGCTGGCCGGGGGAGCGGACACCTCGTCCAATGCGGCGCGGATCTCGGCGGGCAGGCTGAGCTCCTCGCCGGCGAGAACCCCGCGCAGTTGCGCGGCGGTGCGCGCGCCGACGATCGCCGCGGTCACGCCGGCGGCGTCGCGCACCCAGGCGACGGCCACTTCCACCGGCTGAGCGCCCAACCCGTCGGCCGCGGTGCACACCGCTTCGACCACCCGTCGGGAGCGCGGGTCCAGGTGGACGTCGACGAACCGGGAGAAGTGCGGCGACGCCGCCCGCGAATCCGCGGGCGTCCCGCTGCGATACTTGCCGGTGAGAACCCCGCGCCCCAACGGTGACCAGGCGAGCACACCCAACCCGAGCGCGTGGGCCGCGGGCAACACCTCCCGCTCGATGCCCCGCTGCACCAGCGAGTACTCCACCTGGGTGGACGCCAGCGGCGCCCGGCCGGGGATCCCCACCTGGTGAGCCACGGCAAACCCGGTCTGCCAGCCCCCGTAGTTGGAGATGCCCACGTAGCGGGCCCGGCCGGTCGCCACCGCGTAATCCAGCGCAGACAGCGTCTCCTCGACCGGCACGTCGTCGCTCCAGGAGTGCACCTGCCACAGGTCGACGTAGTCGGTGTCCAGCCGGTCCAGCGACTCATCCAACTGGTCCAGCAACGCCTTGCGGGAGACGTCGACGACACGTTCGCCGCTTGCCCGCGACACCCCCGCCTTGGTGGCGACGACCACCTCCGAACGGCGCATGACAGTGCGCAACAACTTCCCGAGCACCCGCTCGCTGTGCCCGTTGGCATACGAGGCGGCGGTGTCCACCAGCGTGCCGCCCGCCTCGCCGAACGCTTCCAGTTCGTCCCGCGCCTCATGCTCGTCGGTGTCCCGGCCCCACGTCATGGTGCCGAGCGCCACCCGGGAGACCCGTAGCCCGCTACGGCCGAGGCGTCGCTGCTCCACGGGCGGAGAGTAGCGACCCCGCCCCGGGAACCCCAGGTAGAGTCGCGCGCCGGACAGACCCGGAGGTGACATGCGGCTCGGGCTCACCCTGGGCTACGGGGGTACGTCGGTTACGCACGAGGTGATCGCGTTGGCCCGGCATGCCGACCGGCTGGGCTACTCGGTCGTCTGGGCGGCCGAGGCGTACGGCTCCGACGCGCCGACTGTGCTCGCCTTCGTCGCTGCCCAGACCGAGCGCGTCGATGTCGGCAGTGCGGTCATGCAGATACCGGGCCGTACCCCGGCCTGCACCGCTATGACGGCCGCAACCCTGGACGGGTTGTCCGGCGGCCGCTTCCGGCTCGGCCTTGGTGTCTCCGGGCCGCAAGTCTCCGAGGGCTGGCACGGCGTCCGCTTTGACCGACCGCTGGAGCGCACCCGGGAGTATGTCGAGATCGTGCGCACCACACTGACCCGGCAGCCGCTACGGTACGACGGCAGGCACTGGACGCTGCCGATCCCCGACGGCCCGGGCAAGCCCCTGCGGCTCACCGTGCGCCCGGTCCGGGAACGGATCCCCGTCTATCTCGCGGCGATCGGCCCGAGGAACGTCGAACTCGCCGGCGAGATCGCCGACGGCTGGCTGGCGATCTTCTTTGCGCCGGAGCACGCGGCAGCGTCGCTGGAATGGCTGCGGTGCGGCCGGGCAGTCGCCGGCCGCACGATGGCAGGCTTCGACGTGGCGCCGACCGTTCCGCTGGTCGTCGGCGACGACCTGGACGAATGCGCGACACCGGTGCGGGCCTACTCCGCCCTGTATCTCGGTGGGATGGGCAGCCGGGAGCACAACTTCTACAACGACCACGCGGTGCGAATGGGATATGCCGACGCGGCGGCCCGGATTCAGGAGCTGTTCCTCGACGGCAAGCACCGCGCCGCAGCGGCGGCGGTACCGTTCGAGTTCGTCGACCAGACGGCACTGATCGGGCCAATCGCGCGAATCCGGGACCGACTTCCCGCGTACGCCGAGGCAGGCACGACCACGCTCACAGTTTCGCTTGCGCCCGGTGCCGTGGAACAGCAGAAAGCCAGCCTGCGGGCGCTGACGGACGCGCTGGAAGACGCCGGACTCGCGGACGGCCCACAGTGACGGAGTGGGTGCAGGCTGCGTTGCTGGGCGTGCTGCAAGGGCTCACCGAGTTCCTGCCGATCTCGTCCAGCGCCCACCTGCGGATCTACCCGGAGTTGCTCGGCTGGCCCGACCCGGGCGCTGCGTTCACCGCCGTCGCGCAGATCGGGACCGAGGCGGCCGTCATCCTCTACTTCGCCAGGGACATCGGGCGCATCGTCCGGGCGTGGACGCTCTCCCTGGTGAACCGAAGGTCGAGCTGGGATCCGCTCGACGCGCGGATGGGCTGGTACGTGATCGCAGGCTCGCTGCCGATAGTCGCCGCGGGTATCACCTTCAAGGACGTGATCGAGGGTGATGCCCGCTCATTGTGGCTGGTCGCGACGACGCTGATCGGGCTCGGCGTCGTCCTCGGCGTCGCGGACCGGGTCGGGAGCAAGAAGCGGCCGATCGAGGCGCTGACGCTGCCGCATGCCCTCGCTGTCGGTGTGGCGCAGGCGCTCGCGTTGGTGCCGGGCGTGTCGCGCTCTGGCGCGTCGATCAGCATGGGGTTGTTCCTCGGCTACGACCGGGCGGCGTGCGCCCGGTTCGCGTTCCTGCTCGCGATCCCCGCGGTACTCGGCGCCGGGTTCTTCGAATGGCCCTCGGCGCTGGCCGCCGGGAGCGAGTACTCCATCGGGCCGCTGCTGCTCGCCACCGCGATCGCGTTCCTCGTCGGCTACGCCGTGATCGCATGGCTGATGCGGTGGTTGCAGCACGGCTCGTTCCTGCCGTTCGTGGTCTACCGCATCGCGCTCGGCCTGCTCGTCCTGGGCCTGCTGGCTGGTGGAGTGATCGACGGCTAGCCGCGACCCGACGCGCCCACCGGTGCCGGCGCGTCGACGATGTACGGCCACGGGTCGACCGGCTCGCCGTCCTGGCGGATCTCGAAGTGCAGATGCGGACCGGTCGAGTACCCCGTCGAACCCACCACGCCGATCCGCTCTCCCCGGGCGACGTGGTCGCCGGCCTGCACGGCCATGCTCGCCTGGTGGGCGTAGAGGGTCGTGACGCCACGGCCGTGGTCGATGACTGTCATGTTGCCGTAGGCGTGGTTCCACTCTGCCTTCACGACGGTTCCAGCGTCCGCGGCGTATACGAAGCCGTCGCCGGGCTGCAGATCGACGCCGGTGTGCAGCTTCACCACGCCGGTGATCGGATGCCGACGGATGCCGAACGGAGACGTCAGCGTCCCGGTGCCCGGACGGACGAAGCTGCCCGTGCCGACCGTGCTCGCCGGAGTAGTGCGCAGCCGGTCGGACAGGTCCACGATCACGGGGCGCAGCGCTCGGGACTCGGCGAGCAACTCCTGGTACCGCTGGTAATCCTGCTGCCTGGCCTGCTCGGCCGCGGCGAGCGCGGCAGCCTTGACTCGGGCAGCCGCCGCCAGCTCGGTGCGGGCCGCGGCGGCAGCGGTGAGAGCCGCCTCCTTGGCGGTGAGGGCGCTCGCTGCCTGCTCGGCCAGGGCGTCCTTGTCTTCGCGGATCGCGCGCAGTCGTTCCCGAGTGTTCGACAGGTCGGCACGCAGCACGGCCAGCTCGCCGAGTGCCGAGTCGCCCGCCCGCAGCACCGTTCGCACCCCGACGTAGGTGTCGGCGTACTCGTCCGGAGACTCGGCGTCGAGAGCGACCGACAGCGACCCCAGCGTGCCGCCGGAGTAGGCGTCGCGCGCGACGGCGCCCAGCTCGTCCTGCGCTTCGGCGATCCGCCGCAGCACGTCCGTCAGCTCCCGGTCGGCGCGCTGCTCCTCAGCAGCCGCCACCTCCAACTGCTGGCGCGCCTTCGCCAGCGCCGCCTCCGCGGCGTCGACCTCGGCGAGCGCCTTCGCCAGTGCCGATTCCGCCGCGCTGAGCTGCGACAGGGCGGCATCCAGCACGGCCTGTGCTTCCACGACAGCCTGCTCGTGGGCAGACATGACATCGTGGGCGCGCTCGAGCAGCGCGCTGTCGACCAGGGGCGCATCCGGCGGTTGCACCGTCGTCGACGGTTGCGAGCCCGGCGTGGGCTCGGACGTCTGCGCCGACGACGACCTGGGCTGGGGCACCGCACTGGGCTCCGGCGTGGGGACCGGCGCTGATGCGTCCGGCTCCGGTGCCGGCTCGGGTGCGGGCGACGCCTCAGGTGCGGTCGGGGCTGGTTCGAGCGTCGGGGCCGGCTCCGGTTGGGGCGCTGGCTCGGGTTCGGGGGCCGGCTCCGGCTCGGGCGTTGGCTCCGGTTCGGGCGGTGGGCTGGGCGCCGGCTGCGTTTGCTCCGGGCTTTCGATCGCCGGGTCGGCCGTGGCCTCCGGAGTCGTGGTACCAGCCGTCGCCGGCGCTGCGAAGGTCAGTGCCGATGCCAGAACGGCCGCGCCGGCAGCCCCCCTACCGAACCGCCGCAGGCCCATCCGCGACTCCGTCGTCCGTGTGCACGAGACCTCTCGCCCTCATGCCTAGCCCAATGTGTGTCTCTCGGGCTAGCCCCCTGACTGGAAAGATGAGCCTAAACCACCACGAAAGTCCACACCAGGTCGTCATGCAGCAGGCGGTCGTAGGCTCCGCGTTGTGGCCACCGCGCTGCTGATCCGGCACGGCCGGACCGCCGCGAACACGTCCGGCGAGCTCGCCGGGCAGGTGGGGGACGTCGGACTCGACGACGTGGGCCGCGAACAGGCGGATGCGCTTGCGGCGAGACTGGCGGGCGTGCCCCTCACGGCTCTCGTCTGCGGCCCGCTGCGGCGCTGCCGGGAGACTGCCCAGACGATCGCGAACCCCGAGGGGTTCTCCGTGGACGAGCGGCTGACCGAGTGTGACTACGGCCGCTGGACCGGCAGGTCGCTGAAAGAACTGGCCCGCGACCGGCTCTGGCGGGTGGTGCAAACCCACCCGTCGGCGGTGGTGTTCCCCGGTGGTGAATCGCTGCGGGCTGTCCAGACCCGAGCGGTGGACGCCATCCGCGAGCACGACGCGCAGGCGGCAGCCCGCGCCGGTCCGGGTGCGGTCTGGGCGGCCGTCTCGCACGGCGACGTCATCAAGACGATCGTGGCGGACGCGTTGGGCCTGCACCTGGACCTCTTCCAGCGGATCACAGTGGCACCCGGCTCGGTGACGATCGTCGAGTACACCGCGCTTCGCCCGTTCCTGGTGCGGCTGAACGACGTCGGCGGCGACCTGTCCGGCCTGCGATCCCGCCGCCGCGGGCGGCGTCCAAGCAACGCCATGCTCGGTGGCGGCCCGGGCACGCCATAGGCTCGAAACCGTGGCCCCCCAGCGGTTTCTGTTCGACCCGCCGGAGCGGTTCGTGGCCGGCACCGTGGGCGAGCCGGGGCAGCGCACATTCTTCCTGCAAGCGCGGGACGCCGCCCGACTTGCCAGTGTCGTGCTGGAGAAAGAGCAGGTAGCACTGCTCGCGGAAAGGCTCGATGCGTTGCTGGACGAGGTGGCCCGCCGGGTCCCTGGCGCCGCTGTGCCCGTGGCACCGCCGGAGGCAGTGGAAGACCTCGCCCCATTGGAACAGCCGATCGACCCGGACTTCCGGGTCGGCACGATGACCCTCGCCTGGGACGGGTCGGACAACCGGGTGGTCATCGAAGCGTTCGCCGCGGCCGACGGCGACGAGGACGACACTGAAGCCGCCGCGGCAGAACCCTCGGATCGGGACCGCATGGTGGTGCGCATTACCCACGATGCAGCTCGTGCATTCGTGCGTCGCGCCCATGCGGTCGTCGCGGCCGGGCGCCCGCCGTGCCCTCTGTGCGGGCTGCCACTGGATCCGCATGGACATGTCTGCCCTCGGCTGAACGGCCACCGTCCACGGACCTGACGTGGACGAGCGGGTAGCGGCGCTGCTGCGGGCAGCCGAGCTGGCGGTGGAGGGTCGGCTTGCTGGCGCCTCCAACGCCACGGTGCGCTGCCGCCTGGTCGGGCCGTCGATCCCAGCGGAGCTGCGCTGCGTGTACAAGCCGGTGGCCGGCGAGCGTGCGCTGTGGGACTTCCCCGAGGGCACACTTGCCGCCCGCGAGCTGGCGGCCTACCTGGTTTCCGAAGCGGTCGGGTGGCGGCTGGTGCCGCCGACCGTGCTCCGCGACGGTCCCTTCGGCCCCGGCATGTGCCAGCTGTGGGTCGACCACGACGGTGCGTCGCTCGTCCGCATCGTGCGACCCGACGCCGTCCCACCGGAATGGCTGCCCGTGCGGAACGCGGTAGACGGCAGCGGCCGGTGGGTCGTACTGGTGCACGCGGATGACGTCCGGCTACGCCGGATGGCGCTGTTCGACATCGTGGTGAACAACGCCGACCGCAAGGGCGGGCACGTGCTCGACAGCGCCGGGCATCTCTACGGCGTGGACCACGGGGTGTGCTTTCACGTCGAGCCGAAACTGCGCACGGTGCTCTGGGGCTGGACGGGACAGCCGTTGCAGCAGGCGGAACAGCAGGCGCTCCGCGAGCTGCGGGAGCAGCTGGCCGGCCGGCTGGGCACGACGCTCCGATCGGTACTCAGGGCCGAGGAGGTGACCGCGGCGGCGACGCGTGTCGACGAGCTGCTGCGCACCGGCCAGTTCCCAGGACCGGCCGAGGGGTGGCCGTCGTTCCCGTGGCCGGCGATCTGATCGGTCCGCGCCGGCGTCCCACCGAGCCGCCGTGGCTACCATCGCGCCCATGCGCTCCTGGCCGCGCGCCGCCGTCCCCGAGCTTCCCGGCCGAGCGCCGCTGGTGCGGCTGCACGACACCGCGACCGGGACGCGGCGAGTCGCCACGAGCGGGACGATGTACGTCTGCGGGATAACGCCGTACGACGCCACTCACCTCGGCCACGTGGCCACGTACCTGGCGTTCGACGTGTTGAACCGGGTCTGGCGGGACGGCGGGCTGAGTGTCCAATACGTGCAGAACGTCACCGACATCGACGACCCGCTGCTGGAACGAGCAGCCCACACCGGCCGGGACTGGGCCGAACTGGCGCAGGAGCAGACGGAGCTGTTCGGCGCGGACATGGCGTGGTTACGGGTGCTGCCGCCCGAGGCGTTGATCGGCGCCGCCGAGGCGATGCCGCTCATCGGCGACCTGATCGGACAGCTCCGCGCCGCGGGCGCCGCGTACGACCTCGACGGCGACCTGTATTTCCCGGTCGAGGCCGAGCCCCGGTTCGGCGAGCTGTCCGGGCTGAGCCGGACACGGATGCTGGAGCTGTTCGCCGAACGCGGCGGGGATCCGGGCCGGGCCGGCAAGAAGCACCCGCTGGACTGCCTGCTCTGGGCGCGGGAACGGCCGGGCGAACCGGCGTGGGACAGCGCGTTCGGCCGCGGCCGACCCGGCTGGCACGTCGAATGCGCCGCCATCGCGCTGGCCGAGCTCGGCATGGGTTTCGACGTCCAAGGTGGTGGCAGCGACCTGGTCTTCCCGCACCACGAGATGTCCGCGGCGCAAGCACAAGTAGCCACCAACTCCTGGCCGTTCGCGCGCGCCTACGTCCACGCGGGCATGATCGGCCTGGGCGGCGAGAAGATGGCGAAGTCGGAGGGCAATCTGGTACTCGCCTCCCGATTGCGGATGGGCGGAGCGGACCCGGATGCGCTGCGGCTCGCTCTGCTGGCCGACCATTACCGGGCGGACCGTGACTGGATGCCGGCCTTGCTGTCCGCCGCCGCGGATCGGCTGGCACGCTGGCGGGCTGCTACACGCGCACCTGCCGGGCCGGACGCGACTCCGGTGCTGGCGACGATGCGGTCCCGGCTCGCCGATGATCTCGATACCCCGGCGGCGCTGGCGACGGTCGACGAATGGGCGGCTGCGGTGCTCGGCTCGGGCGGGGTCGATCCGGCCGCCCCTGCGCTGGTTCGGGACGCGGTCGACGCCCTTCTCGGCGTGGACGTCACCCGATCCGTGGACTAGCCGCTACTCGTCGCGGCGACGCAGGTAGCGCTCGAACTCTCGGGCGATGTGCTCGCCGGAGGCCTCGGGCAACTCGGTGGTGTCGCGCGCCTGCTCGAGCCGTCGCACGTACTCGGCGACCTCCGGATCTTCGGTGGCGAGCTCATCGACGCCGCGTTGCCAGGCGTCGGCTTCCTCCGGGACATCGCCCAGCGGGACCGGCACGTCGAGCAGGTCCTCCGCCCGGCGCAGCAGCACCAGCGTGGCCTTGGGGCACGGCGACTGGGCCACGTAGTGTGGCACCGCAGCCCACAGGCTGGCCGTCACGAGCCCGCGACGAATCGCGGCGTCCTGCAGCACGCCGACGATGCCGGTCGGTCCTTCGTACCGCGAGCGCTCTAGCCCGAGCGAGCGGGCCAACGTGTCGTCAGTCGTCGACATGCTGACCGGCACCGGGCGGGTGTGCGGCACGTCGGCCAGCAGCGCACCGAGGTTGATCACGCGCCGCACACCGAGGTCGGTCGCCGTGTCGAGCAGTTCGGTGCAGAAGGACCGCCAGCGGTTGTTCGGTTCGATCCCGCGTATCAAGACCACGTTCAGGCCCGGGCGCGGCGCGGCCCGTGAAATCCGGTTCGTCGGCCAGTCCACGCTGCGTATGCCAGTCTCGTCGACGCGCACGTGGGGGCGATGCACGGTGAAGTCGTAGTAGTCCTCCGGGTCGACGGACCTGACCGGCTCCGCGTGCCAAACCCGCTCCAGGTGCTCGACCGCGGCGGTCGCGGCCTCACCAGCGTCGTTCCAGCCCGCGAACGCCGCGAGCAGCACCGCATCCGGCCCGACGTCTCGCTCCGCCACGTCAGCCAGCGTACGGGTCGTGCCCGCACCAGCGTCGAACCGCGGGCCGGTCGTCGCGCTGAGTTCGCCCTGGTCGGGTACAACCGCCGCCGTGACGGCACGGATTTTCGATGGACGGGTGACCGTTGTGGTGGCGACCTGCAACCGCCGTGCGGACCTGTTACGCACCTTGCCCGAGCACGAGGCACCGGTGATCGTGGTGGACAACGGGTCCACGGACGGGACGGCCGAGGCGGTGCGCCAGTGCCGTCCGGACGTGGACTTCATCGCCCTTGGCCACAACGTCGGAGCCGTGGCGCGCAACGTCGGTGTGTCGCGGGCAGGCTCCCCGTACGTCGCGTTCGCGGACGACGACTCGTACTGGGAGCCCGGCTCGCTGGACAAGGCGGCGACGCTCCTCGACCAGCACGAACGGGCCGCGTTGCTGTGCGGACGGGTGCTCGTGGGCACCGATGCCCGGCTCGACCCCACGTCGGTCGAAATGGCGGCGGCACCACTGGGCTGGGCGCCGGACCTGCCAGGCCCGATCATCTTGGGCTTCCTCGCCTGCGCCGCCATAGTGCGGCGGGAAGCATTCCTGCAGGTGGGCGGATTCGCCCCAATGCTGCACGTGTACGGCGAAGAGCAGCTGCTCGCCTGGGACCTGTCCGCCGCCGGCTGGGGCCTGGCGTACGTCGAGGACATCGTGGCCCGCCACCTGCCGTCGCGCAGTCGGGTGAGCCGGTCGGAGCGGCGGCGCCGAGAGGTGCGGAACCGGCTGCTGACCGCGTGGTTGCGCCGCCCGCCCGCCCGCGCCGTTGCCGTCACCGCGCACGCTCTGCGCCGCGCGATCTCTGACCCTGACGAAGGAGCAGGCGCGCTCGCCGCGGCCGCGCGTTTGCCCACCGTGCTTCGGCACCGCCGCCGCATACCAGACCAGCTGGAGCACAGCATCCGCATGCTGGAATTGCGGTCTGCGTCCTGGACCTCCGGCTAGCCTTTTCGGATGCCCGAACCGGCCGCCCTGCGTCGCGCACTGGCCGAACGCGTTGTCGTCGCCGACGGCGCCATGGGCACGATGCTGCAGGGTGCCAACCTGACCATCGACGACTTCGCGGGACACGAAGGCTGCAACGAGATCCTCAACGTCACCCGGCCAGACGTGGTCCGCTCGGTGCACGACGCCTACTTCGCGGTGGGAGTGGACTGTGTCGAGACGAACACGTTCGGCGCGAACTTTGCGAATCTCGGCGAGTACGGGATTACGCATCGAATCGGCGAGCTCTCCGAAGCCGGTGCGGCGTTGGCGCGCGAGGTCGCCGACGGGTGGGCTACACCAGACCGGCCGCGCTGGGTGCTCGGATCCATCGGACCCGGAACGAAGCTGCCGTCTCTCGGGCACGTGAGCTTCGCGCTCCTGCGCGACGCGTATCGCACGCAGGTCGAGGGCATGATCGCCGGCGGCGTCGACGCGGTACTGGTGGAGACAGCGCAGGATCTGCTGCAAGCGAAGGCAGCGCTCATCGGCGCCCGGCGGGCACTGGCAGCAGCCGGTGTGGACCTCCCGCTGCTGATCAACGTCACCGTCGAGACCACCGGCACGATGCTGCTCGGCACCGAGATCGGTGCCGCACTCACCGCGCTGGAGCCACTTGGCATCGATTTCATCGGCCTCAACTGCGCCACCGGGCCGACGGAGATGAGCGAGCACCTGCGCTATCTGTCCCGGCATGCGCGGGTAGCGGTCGCCTGCATGCCGAACGCCGGCCTGCCGGAGCTCACTGCCGACGGCGCCCGCTATCCGCTCACGCCTGGCCAGCTCGCCGACGCTCACGACCTGTTCACGGCCGAGTACGGGCTGGCCCTGGTGGGCGGGTGCTGCGGCACCACTCCAGAGCACCTCCGCCAGGTCGTGCAACGCGTTGGCGGCCGGGAGTTGCGCCCACGTCGACCGCGGCCGGAACCCGGTGTCAGCAGCCTCTACCAGCACGTGTCATTCCGCCAGGACACCTCCTACCTGGCGATCGGAGAACGCACCAACGCCAACGGCTCCAAGGCGTTCCGCGAGGCGCTGCTCGCTGAACGTTTCGACGACTGCGTGGAGATCGCCCGCTCACAGACGCGCGACGGGTCGCACCTGCTCGACGTCAGCGTCGACTATGTGGGGCGGGACGGGGTGGCGGACATGCGAGCCATCGCCAGCCGGTTCGCGACCGCCAGCACGTTGCCGCTGGTGCTCGACTCGACCGAGCCCGCGGTCATCGAAGCAGGCCTGGAGTGCCTCGGCGGGCGCAGCCTGGTGAACTCGGTGAACTACGAAGACGGCGACGGGCCCGGGTCGCGCATCCACCGGCTGATGCCGGTCGTGCGTGAGCACGGTGCCGGCGTCGTGGCGCTGACGATCGACGAGGAGGGCCAGGCCCGCACCGCCGAATGGAAGCTGCGGGTTGCTGAACGGCTTATCGCCGAGCTCGCCGGCGAGTGGGGGATGCCGGAGGAGGACGTCCTCGTCGACTGCCTGACGTTCCCCATCGCGACCGGGCAGGAGGAGACGCGCCGGGACGCGCTGGAGACGATCGAGGCGATCCGCGGGCTGAAGCGCCGGCATCCGGCGGTGCAGACCACGCTGGGCATCTCCAACGTCTCGTTCGGGCTCAACCCGGCCGGCCGGATGGTGCTGAACTCGGTGTTCCTGCACGAGTGCGTGAAGGCCGGCCTGGACTCCGCCATCGTGCACGCGGCACGCATCCTGCCGATATCCAAGATTCCCGAGGATCAGTACCAGGTCGCGTTAGATCTCGTCTATGACCGGCGCCGGGACGCCTACGACCCGCTGGCGCGGTTCCTGGAGCTGTTCGAGGGCGCCGACGCGGCAGCGTCGGCGGAAAGCCGGGCGGCGGAGCTTGCCCGGCTACCGCTGTTCGAGCGGCTGGAGCGGCGGATCGTCGACGGCGAGCGCAATGGCCTGGAAGCCGACTTGGACGAAGCGCTGCAGAAACGCTCCGCCCTCGACATCGTCAACGACACCTTGCTCTCCGGCATGCGGACCGTCGGCGAACTGTTCGGTGCTGGTGAGATGCAGCTGCCGTTCGTCCTGCAGAGCGCAGAGGTGATGAAGGCCGCGGTGGCGTACCTGGAGCCGCACATGGAGAAGGTGGAGGGCGACCAGTCCGGCAAGGGCACCATCGTCTTGGCCACCGTCAAAGGCGACGTGCACGACATCGGCAAGAACCTGGTGGACATCATCCTGTCCAACAACGGCTACACGGTCGTGAACCTGGGGATCAAACAGCCGATCAGCTCGATCCTGGAGGCTGCCGACGAGCACACCGCCGACGCCATCGGCATGTCCGGCCTGCTGGTCAAGAGCACCGTCGTCATGAAAGAGAACCTGGAGGAGATGAACCAGCGCGGCCTTGCGGCACGCTGGCCGGTGCTGCTCGGCGGCGCCGCTCTCACCCGAGCGTACGTGGAGGACGACCTCGCCGAGCTGTACGCCGGCGAAGTGCGGTACGCGCGCGACGCGTTCGAAGGGCTGCGGCTGATGGACGCGATCGTCTCCGCCAAACACGACCCGAAGATCTCGGTGGCGGACGCGCTTCCCCCGCTGCGCAAGCGGCGAGTCGCCCGCGGGGCGAAGGTGGGTGAGCTGGAGAACGCGGCCGCCGTGCGCTCCGACGTCGCGACCGACAACGCGATCCCAACGCCGCCTTTCTGGGGCAGCCGGGTCGTGCGCGGGCTGCAGCTCGCGGAGTACGCGGCCTACCTGGACGAGCGGGCCACGTTCCTCGGACAGTGGGGGCTGCGCGGCTCCCGGCACGGCCCCAGCTACGAGGAGCTCGTCGAGACCGAGGGACGGCCCCGGCTGCGGATGTGGCTGGACCGGCTGCACACCGAAGGCATGCTCGAAGCGGCGGTCGTCTACGGGTACTGGCCGGCGGTGTCCGAAGGCAACGACCTGGTGGTGTTCGATGCCGAGGAACACGACAAGGAGACCGCACGGTTCACGTTCCCGCGGCAACGGCGAGACCGGCGGCTGTGCCTGGCCGACTTCTTTCGCCCCCGTGAGTCCGGCGAGCTCGACGTCGTCGGGTTCCACCTGGTCACCGTGGGTGGGCGGGTCGCCGAGGCGACCGCGAAGCTGTTCGCGGAGAACTCCTATCGCGAGTACCTCGAGCTGCACGGCTTGTCCGTCCAGCTCACCGAGGCGCTGGCGGAGTACTGGCATGCCCGGGCTCGCGCCGAGCTGGGCTTCGGCGGCGAGGACGCCGATGACCTGCCCGCGATCCTGGATCAGGGCTACCGCGGCTCGCGGTACTCGTTTGGCTACCCGGCCTGCCCGGAGCTCGCCGACCGGGTCACCCTGGTGCGGCTGCTGCAGCCCGAGCGAATCGGCGTCACGCTGTCCGAGGAGCTGCAACTACATCCGGAGCAGTCCACCGACGCGCTGATCGTGCACCACCCCGCGGCCAAGTACTTCAACGCCACCTGACGCTCCGATTTCAGGCAGCGGATCGCGCCGAACCCGGTCGGCACCGGGCCGTTCCAGTTCGAGTCGTGGGAGCGCGGCGCCCAGCTCACGCTGACCCGGTACGACGACTACTGGGGCGAACCGGCGCAGTTGGACACACTGATCTTCACGACGATCCCCGACGGCCCGTCGCGCCGCCAGGCACTCGAGGCAGGCGACATCGACGGGTACGACCTGGTGGACCCCGCGGACGTCGGAGCCCTGGAGGACGCCGGATTCACCATCCTGCGCCGGCCAGCCTTCAACGTCGGCTACCTCGGCTTCCAGCAGAACGCCGAGCCGTTCGAGAACCTGCAGATCCAGCAGGCGATCGCCCACGCGATCGACAAGGAGAAGCTGCTGCGAACGAACTATCCAGAGGGGTCCGAAATCGCGACGCAGTTCATGCCACCGGAGCTGTTCGGCTGGGCCGACGACGTGACGACCTACGACTACGACCCGGCGCGGGCGAGGCAGCTCATCGCCGAGTCCGGCGTGACGGACCTGGCGCTGGAGTTCTGGTACCCGACCGACGTGTCCCGGCCGTACATGCCCAACCCGCAGGCCAACTTCGAGTTGATGAAGGCAGACCTGGAAGCGGTCGGGTTCACCATCGAGCCCAAGACCGCGCCGTGGGACCCGACCTACCTCGACGCCACGCAGACCGGCGGCACGCCGATGTTCTTGCTGGGGTGGACCGGCGACTTCGGTGACCCGGACAACTTCGTCGGGACGTTCTTCCAGAACGTCAACCCGCAGTTCGGCAGCTTCGAGAACGAGGAGATCTTCAGCAAGCTGGACGAGGCGGAGGCGGAGACCGACCAGGACCGGCGGACGGAGCTCTACCAGGAGGCCAACCGGCTGATCATGGATTTCCTGCCAGGTGTCCCATACGTCCACACCGAGCCGGGCGTCGCCTTTGCCCCGGGGGTTGAGGGATATGTGCCGGGGCCGCTGAACAACGAGAGCTTCGCCCCGGTGACGGTACCTGCCTCGTAGCCTGAGCTCGTGCTCCGGTTCGTCGTCCGGCGGCTGCTGCTCCTCGTCCCGATCCTGCTCGGGCTCTCGGTGCTGCTGTTCGGCTGGCTGCGCGCGCTCCCGGGGGGGCCGGCCCAGGCCCCTCCTGGGAGCGCGGGCCACCGCGGAGCAGGTCGCCCGCATCAACCAGCTCTACGGCTTCGACCAGCCCTTGTACGTCCAGTACGGGAAGTTCCTGGCCCGCGCCGCAGTGTTCGACTTCGGTAACAGTGCGCGCACCCACCGGCCGGTCGTCGAGGAGATGCTCCGGACGTTCCCGGCCACGATCGAGCTCGCCATCGCGGCACTGATCTTCGCCGTGGGCGTGGGCATCCCGCTCGGCTACTACGCGGCTCGCCGGTACGGCACCTGGCTGGACAACGTCACGGTGACGGGCTCGTTGCTCGGGGTTGCCATCCCGGTCTTCTTCCTGGCGTACATCCCTCAAGTACGTCTTCGCCGTCCGGCTGGGCTGGCTTCCGACCAGCGGACGGCAGGATCCGCGGGCCGGCGCGGAGCATCCCACGGGCTTGTACGTCCTCGACGGCCTGATCACCGGCAATCCCGCGGCCTCATGGGACGCGATCATGCACCTCCTGCTGCCGGCGATCGCGTTGGGCTCCATCCCCCTCGCGATCATCGTCCGGATCACGCGGGCCAGCGTCCTCGACGTCGTGCACGAGGACTACGTGCGGACTGCGGAGGCCAAGGGCCTGCACGAACGAACGATCACCCGCCGACACGTGCTGCGCAATGCGCTGCTACCGGTCGTCACGATCATCGGCCTGCAGGCCGGCCTGCTGCTCTCCGGGGCGATCCTGACCGAGACGGTGTTCGCCTTCGACGGGGTGGGCCGCTTCATCTACGAGGCGATCACCAACCGCGACTACGCGGTCCTCCAGGGTTTCATCCTGGTGATCGCCGCGCTGTACGTGATCGTGAACCTCCTCGTTGACGTTTCCTACGGCTTCATCGACCCGAGGGTGAGGATGCAGTGAGCCTCGCCCAGGCCGAAGCAGCCACCGAGTCGGTACGCGTCGGTGAGGAGGGCGGCAGTCTCCGCAAGGACGCATGGGGACGGCTGCGCCGAGACCCGGTGGCCCTGGTCGGCTTCACGCTGATCGCGTTCTTCCTGCTGGTGGCGATCATCGCGCCGCTCATCGCTCCCTACGGCGCCGCCGAGGCGCCCGGCGCTGGAACGGTCACACGACGACGATCCCGGGCCCGTCCGCCGAGCACTGGTTCGGGCTCGACGAGCTCGGACGCGACGAGTACAGCCGGGTCATCTACGGCGCCCGCCAGTCGCTGCTCGTCGGTGTCGTGTCGCTGACGCTGGGGATGGCCGGTGGGCTGCTCCTGGGCGTTATCGCCGGAGCGTTCCCCGGCAAGGTGGACACGATCATCATGCGGGAGTAGACGTCATGCTGGCGCTGCCAGGCCCGCTGATGGAGATCGCGATCGCTGGGATGCTCGGGCCCAGCCTCCTCTCCGTGATGATCGCGATCGCGGTGATCAACATCCCGATCTTCGCACGCCTGCTCCGCGGGCAGATGCTCGCCCAGCGCGGCAGCGACTACGTGCTGGCCGCGACGGCGCTCGGCGTACGGCGCCGGGCGATCGTGCTCGGGCATGTGTTGCCGACCTCGCTATCCCCGGTGATCGTGCAGGCGACGCTCACCCTGGCCACCGCGATCATCGAGGCCGCCGGCCTGTCCTTTCTGGGCCTGGGCAGCGCCGACCCGGGTGTACCGGAGTGGGGACGGATGCTCGCGAACACCCAGCGCTATCTCGCCGGCGCCCCGCATTCGCATTCTTCCCAGGGGTGGCCATCGTGATAGCCGCCCTCGGCTTCACGCTCGTCGGCGAACGGCTCCGGGAGGCCCTCGACCCGAAGTACCGCCGATGACCGCGATGCCGGACGCTTCGCTCCTCGACGTCCGCGCGGTCGACGGTGTCTCGTTCACCGTGGCCGCCGGCGAGACGGTCGGGCTGGTGGGTGAGTCCGGCAGCGGCAAGAG
>JACVRX010000120.1 GCA_014534205.1 Jiangellaceae bacterium | reverse complement strand
CTGCGGGCCATCGCCGAGGTCTACGCGTCCGACGACGCGGGACACAAGTTCGTGACCGACTTCGTCGCCGCGTGGGACAAGGTGATGAACCTGGACCGATACGACCTGGCCTGATCCCTCCATCGCGGTTGACCTTCTTCCGCATCAGGTCGCGAACGAACGCCGAAGCGGCCAGACCGGCCCTCGTTCGCGACCTGGTGCGGAGAAACGGCAATGGCCGGCGGGTCGCCGGTCACCGGGCTGCCCTCGGGCAGGATGGGGCGGTGCTCTACCTCCCGCCGCTGCGTGAGCCGGTGCGCACCATCGGCCGGCGGCGGTTCGACTTCGATCGCGAGATCGTCGTCATGGGCATCGTCAACCGGACTCCGGACTCCTTCTTCGACCAGGGCCGGACCTACCCGCTGGACCGGGCCGTCGACGCCGCCCTGGCTGCCGCCGGGGCGGGCGCCGGCTGGATGGACATCGGCGGTGTGCCGTTCTCGCCGGACACCCCGGAGGTCAGCGCGGCCGAGGAGCTCGACCGTGTCCTGCCCGTCGTCACGGCCGTGGCCATGGCGTCCGATGTCGTCATCTCCGTCGACACCTTCCGGCCCGAGGTAGCGGACGAGTGCCTGGCCGCCGGGGCCGCGGTGGTCAACGACACCACCGGGCTGCGCGATCCCGAGCTGGCGGCTGTGGTCGCGGCGCGCGGGGCCACGATCGTGATCACCCACAGTCTGGCCGCGCCTCGGCAGCACGTCCGGCGCCCCGAGTACGGCGACGTCGTCGCCGAGGTGCGGGCGTACCTGGCCGACCGGACCGCGTACGCGGTGAGCCAGGGCATCCCGGAGAGCCGGATCGTCCTCGACCCGGGCCACGACCTGAACAAGAACACCCGGCACAGCCTCGCGCTGACCCGGCGGCTGACCGAGATCGCCGACCTCGGCCTGCCGCTGCTGGCCGCGGTGTCCAACAAGGACTTCGTCGGCGAGTCAACCGGCCTGGCCAAGCCGGACCGGACGCCGCCCTCGCTCGCGGCGGCCACCGTCTGTGCGCTCGCGGGCGCCCGCATCCTGCGCATGCACGACGTCGCCGCCGCCGTCGGCGCGGCCCGGATGACGGAGGTCATACTCGGGCTGCGGGAGCCGGCCGAGCTGCGGCACAACCTCGACTGACCCGAGCGACAGATCGTCCCACTTCGGTTGCGGGCGCATCCCGGGTAGACATGAAGGCCTGCCCACCGCACTGCGCGTCGAGGGATTAAATCGACTGGCTGTCGAGGTTGCCCTCTGCGCACGATGGTGCTCCCCGCCCTGCTCCCCCGAGGTCGTTCTTGCCTGCTGATCCTGACCTAGTCACGCTGCGCCCGGTACCGCTACGTCGGACGGGGGTGCAGCGTACGGGCTCCTGGGTCTCGCTCTGGCGCTTCCGCTCCTACCTGCGCCCGTACGCGGCGCGCTTCGTCACGATGGCGATCTTCGCCGGCCTGGGCATCGCCGCGGCGATCGTCGTCCCGCTGGTCACCCGGGCCGTGGTCGACGGGCCGATCGCGAGCTCGGACCGGCGCGGCCTGTACGCGCTGGGCGCCGCGGCCATCGCGCTCGGCGTGGTGGAGGCGCTGCTGATGTTCTTCCGCCGCTGGGTGGTCTCCAAGGCGACCCTGGGGGTTGAGACCGACGTCCGGGTCGAGCTGTACGCCCGGCTGCAGCGCCTGCCGATGCTGTTCCACAGCCGGTGGGAGTCCGGCCAGCTGCTCTCGCGGATGATGAGCGACCTGTCGACGATCCGACGCTTCCTCGGCTTCGGGATGCTGTTCATCGTCGTCAATATCGCGCAGATCGCGGTCGTGGTGGCGATCCTCATCCACCTCTACTGGCCGCTCGGACTGGTGGTGCTCGCCTCCACCGTGCCGGTGGTCTGGGTCTCGATGCGCACCGAGAAGGCCTACACCCGCCTCTCCCGCGCGGTTCAGGACGAAACCGGCGACGTCGCCTCCGCCGTCGAGGAAGCGGCCCACGGCGTCCGGGCCATCAAGTCGTTCGGCCGCATCGACCACGTCGTCGGCGCCTTCGATCAGCGCGCCGTGCGGCTGCACGACACCGCGCTCGAGCGGGTTCGGGTGCAGTCGCAGTTCTGGACCTTTCTCGGCGCCATCCCGAGCGTGACCCTGATCATCGTCCTCGGCTTCGGCGCGCTCGCGGCCGGTCAGGGCCGGGTCACGCTCGGCACCCTGGTGGCCTTCACCACGCTGATGATGTCGCTGGTCTGGCCGGTGTCCGCGCTGGGTTTCCTGCTGTCGATGGCCCAGGAGGCGATGACGGCCGCGGACCGGATCGCGGAGATCCTCGATGCCGAGAACCCCATCGCCGACGGCACCCGCGAGCTGACGGACGTCCGGGGCGAGCTCGCCCTGGAGCGCGTTGCGTTCCGCTTCCCGGACGCCGACGCCGACGTCCTGCACGACATCAACCTGCACCTGCGGCCGGGCGAGACCATCGCGCTCGTCGGGGCGACGGGCTCGGGCAAGTCGATCCTGACCAACCTCATCGCCCGGCTCTGGGACGTCACCGCCGGCCGGATCACTCTGGACGGGGTCGACGTGCGGGATCTGCGCCTGCGGCAGCTGCGGCAGGTGGTGGCCACCGCCTTCGAAGATCCGACGCTGTTCTCGATGTCGGCGCGGGAGAACCTCACCCTCGGCCGTCCGGACGCGAGCGAGGAGGACGTCGCGCAGGCGATCGAGGTGGCACAGGCGCAGTTCGTCTACGAGCTGCCGTTCGGCCTGGAGACCCGCATCGGGGAGCAGGGCCTGAGCCTGTCCGGCGGCCAGCGGCAACGGCTCGCGCTGGCCCGGGCGGTGCTCGCGCGCCCGGCGGTGCTCATCCTCGACGACACCCTCTCGGCGCTCGACATCCACACCGAGGCGCTGGTCGAGGCCGCCCTGCAGCGCGTCCTGCACGGCGTGACGGGCATCGTCGTGGCCCACCGCGCCTCTACCGTGCTTCTCGCCGACCGGGTCGCGCTGCTGTCGGGCGGCACCCTCACCCACGTCGGCACCCATGCCCAGCTGCTGGCGACGGTGCCGGCGTACCGGGAGCTGCTCTCGGCCGAGTTCGCGGAGGACGACCGGCTGCTGGAGGTCGCGTCGTGACCTCGCCGACCTCGACATCGCCGAGACCAGCGGAGCAGTGGCGTGGTGTCCTGGATGAGCCCGGGGAGGAGTCGGAGCGCCACACGCCGGCGCCCCGGCACGGCAGCCGCCGCCTGCTCGGCGAGCTGCTCCGGCCGCACCGGGCGCGCGTCGCGCTGGTCGTCGCGGTGGTGCTGGTCGAGAACGCGGCGCGGCTCAGCGTGCCGTGGCTCGTCGGACTCGGGATCGACCGCGGACTGCCGCCGATCATCGGCGGTGGCAGCGCCCGGATCCTGCTGGAGATCGTCGCCGTCATGGTCGTCGCCGTGGTGCTGCAGTCAATCGGCCGGGTCAGCTTCCTGCGGATATCCGGCCGAGTCGGGCAGGATGTGCTGCTCTCGCTGCGGCGGCGCGTGTTCGCGCACTTCCAGCGGCTCGACGTGGCCTTCCACGACCGGTACACCTCCGGGCGGGTGACATCCCGGCTGACCAGCGACGTCGATGCCATCACCGAGCTGCTGGCCGGCGGCTTCGACGGTCTGGTGACCGCCGTGCTGACCATGGTCGGCGTCGGGATCCTGATGCTGACCCTCGACCTCGAGCTCGGACTCATCTGCCTGCTGTGCTTCCCGCTGCTGGTGCTGCTCGTGCGCTGGTTCGCGCGTACCTCGGCCCTGGTCTATCGCAAGGTCCGGGAGGCGTCCGCCCTGGTGATCGTGCAGTTCGTCGAGACGATGACCGGCGTCCGGGCGGTTCAGGCCTACCGCCGCGAGCCGCGCAACGCCGAGATCTTCGGCGACCTGGCCACGCGCTACCGCGACGTCAACACGACGTCGTTCCGCCTCGTCGCGGTGTTCATGCCGGGCGTCCGGCTGATCGGCAACGTGACGATCGGCGTGGCCCTGCTCTACGGCGG
>JACVRX010000101.1 GCA_014534205.1 Jiangellaceae bacterium | reverse complement strand
TCGTTGACCGGCTTGCGGAGGCCCTGCAGGACCGGTCCGATCGCCACCGCGCCGGCGGACCGCTGGACTGCCTTGTACGTGTTGTTGCCGGTGTTGAGATCGGGGAAGACGAAGACCGTTGCCCGGCCGGCCACGTCGCTGCCGGGCAGCTTCGTCCGGGCGACACTTGCGTCGACAGCAGCGTCGTACTGGATCGGGCCCTCGACGGACAAGCCCGGCTGGTGCTCCCGAACCAGCGTCGTCGCCTGCCGCACCTTGTCGACCTCGGTGCCGGCGCCGGACTCGCCGGTGGAGTACGACAGCATCGCGATTCGCGGCTCGATCCGGAACTGCTCAGCCGTCCGAGCGGAGGAGATCGCGATGTCGGCGAGCTGTTCGGCCGTGGGATCCGGGTTGACCGCGCAGTCGCCGTAGACCAGCACCCGGTCGGGTAGGCACATGAAGAAGACGCTGGACACGATCGAGACGCCGGGTGCGGTGCGGATCACCTCGAAGGCCGGCCGGATGGTGTGCGCCGTCGTGTGCACCGAGCCGGACACCATGCCGTCGGCCAGGCCCAGCAAGACCATCATGGTGCCGAAGTAGGCGACATCGACCACGATGTCGCGCGCGGCGTCGACGGTCATCCCCTTGTGCGCACGCAGCTGCGCGTACTCGACGGAGAACCGGTCGAGGTACTCCTCGTCGTGCGGATCGACGACCTGTGCGTTGGCCAGGTCGAGGGCCAGCTCGTCGGCCTTCGCCTGGACAGCATGGGGTTCACCGAGCAGGGTGAGGTCGACGACCTCGCGGCGCAGCAGCGTGTCCGCGGCACGCAGGATGCGTTCTTCCGCGCCCTCCGGGAGCACGATGTGTCGGCGCTGTGCCCGCGCCCGGTCGAGCAGATCGTGCTCGAACATCAGCGGCGTGACGACGTCGCTTCGCGCCACCTGCAACCGCGCCAGCAGCTCCTCGCCAGCCACCTGCTTTTCGAACAGCGTCAATGCCGTCTCGATCTTGCGTGGAGACTGGCGCGACAGCCGGCCTTGCACGGCGGCCAACTTGGTTGCCGTGGAGAAGGTGTCGCCGCCGGTTGTGACGATCGGCAGCCGCTGGCCCAGGCCGCTCACGAGTCTGTCGATCTGCGGTGGGATCTCGAACCCGCCGTTGAGGAACACGCCGGCGAGGGACGGGAACGTCTGTGAAGCGTGCGCGGTGAGCAGGCCAATCAGGACGTCCACCCGGTCGCCCGGGGTGATT
Source organism: Jiangellaceae bacterium (assembly GCA_014534205.1). Taxonomy (GTDB): domain Bacteria; phylum Actinomycetota; class Actinomycetes; order Jiangellales; family Jiangellaceae; genus JACVRX01. The sequence continues at coordinate 5,474 of JACVRX010000101.1, read as the reverse complement.
ACGACGCCGCCGTCGACCAGCCGGTCCAGCACGTGGGGGAGCGTCATGGCGCCGACCAGAACGCTCAGCGCCTCCCGACCGAGCAGTTCGGGGTCGCCGCTGCGCAGCTCCCCGTCGCACGCCCGCAGCAGATCGCCGACGGTCGGCGCGGTGAGGAATGGTTCCTGCGGGATCACCCAAGCGGGGATCTTGCCGGTGAGCACCGCCGACACGGCGTCGAGCTGGCCGGGCTCCACCCGGTTGGCGACGATGGCCACCAGCCGGCCGTACCGGGCGGCGATTTCGGTCGTGGCCAGGTCCGCCGCGGTGCGCACGTCCGTGGGGGACCGGCCGCGGCCGTGCACGACCAGCACGATAGGAGCGCCCAGGTTGGCCGCGATGCCGACGTTGTACGAGAACTCCGTCGGGTTGCCGACTCCGGTGTAGTCGCTGCCCACGATCACCATGGCGTCCCGCTCGGCGGCCGCCGCGTGATAGCGGTCCACGATCGCGGACATCGCACCGTCCGGATCGGCGTGCACCTGGTCGTAGGTCGCGCCGGCCGCAGCCTGGTACGGCATGTCCACGCCTTCGTGACCGAGCAACAGGTCCAGCAGCGGGTCTGGCTCGTCAGCGGAGCGCACGATGGGGCGGAACACGCCGACGTGTCCGACCCGCCGGGTCAGCAGGTTCAGCGACCCGAGGGCGACAGTGCTCTTTCCGGTTTCACCTTCCGGGGACGTGACATACAGGCTGCGCGCCACGGGGTGAGGCTATCCACCCGACTCTGGCAATCACGTGCGCTGCGAGCTCCAGACCGGGTCCGGCCCGGACAGCCATTCGGTGGCGAAGCGGCCCGCGCCGTGAATGGCGATCAGGCACAACTCGCCGGTCCCGGTGTTGACGAACCCGTGGGCCTCACCGGGCGGGCTGACCACGACCTGACCAGCCTCCACTTCGACCGTCCGGTCGCCGATCCGGAAGGTGGCCTGGCCGTCCTGGAGTACGAACACCTCAGGGTACGGGTGGCGATGCAGCTTCGGCCCGACGCCGGGCCCGGCGTGCACCAGGATGAAGCAGAACGGAACGCCGTCGTGCTCAGCTCCGACGAACTCGTGTGAATGCTCCGTATGCTCCAGGTCGTCGAACGCGATGATGGAACCACGTGGCTCGTACTGTTCAGTCGACAGGAGATCCGCCTCCTCGGCTCGGTGCCGCAGTGAAGATCCATCCAACACCTGGGCTTTTTCAAACAACTGGCCGGCGGCGACGTGAGAACGGTTGGACGCCATGGGCGCCTGCCGTGGCTTCCCCTCCGTTCCCTCGTCGCAGTCCCCGTTCGTCCGCTTGAAGAACGAGAACGCGCCGTCCGCTTCGAGGACGGCGAGGTCGACTTCGGCCAGGTCGCGGATGCCGTGCTGGCGCGCCGCGACGAGCACGTCGTCCAGGGCAGCCGCTCGTACCGGAGCATCCGCTCGTCGACCTGCCCCGCCTGGAGCAGGTTTGTACGCGTCGTCCGGACGGTGGGGCGGTCGGCTCGCCGGTGTGCCGTCGGCCAGGAAACCGTTCCGCAAGCAGGGGCCGAGCAAGCGGTGGTCAGTCCGCCGCGGGGGGCAGAGCGAGCGGCGGCCGGCACCGCCGCGTAGTGTTCGTGCCCGGCACCAGGATGGAACACTGCTGGCCCGCAGCCGGCCCGACGATCATGGAGTCTGACGGGAACAGATGACGACGTCTCACGACATCATCGTCGTCGGCGGCGGTGGGGCCGGGCTGCGCGCTGCGATCGCTGCCGCCGAGACGATTCCCGGCATCGACGTCGCGGTCGTGTCCAAGGTGTACCCGATGCGCAGCCACACGGTGTCCGCCGAGGGCGGAGCGGCCGGTGCCATCGCCGAGGATGACAGCCTCGACGAACACGCCTACGACACCATCTCCGGCGGTGACTGGCTATGCGACCAGGACGCTGTGGAGATCTTCGTCAAGGATGCGCCGAAGGAGCTGCTGCGCCTCGAGCACTGGGGCTGCCCATGGAGCCGCCAACCAGACGGGCGCATCGCGGTGCGGCCATTCGGAGGCATGAAGAAGCAGCGCACGTGGTTCGCCGCCGACAAGACCGGCTTCCACCTGCTGCACACCCTGTTCCAGACGTCGCTGAAGTACGACGGCGTGCACCGCTACGACGAGTGGTACGTCAGCAAGCTGCTCGTCGACGACGGCCGGGTGCAGGGTGTCGTCGCCGTCGAACTGACGACCGGGCGGATCGAGACGATCACCGCCAAGGCGGTGATCCTCACCACGGGCGGCTGCGGACGGGTGTTCCCGTTCACCACGAACGCGGCAATCAAGACCGGCGACGGCATGGCGCTCGCGTACCGGGCCGGCGCGCCGTTGAAGGACATGGAGTTCATCCAGTACCACCCGACCGGCCTGCCGTTCACCGGCATCCTCATCACCGAGGCGGCCCGGGCCGAGGGTGGGTACCTGCTCAACAAGGACGGCTACCGCTACCTGCAGGACTACAACCTCGGTACCCCGACGCCCACGCCGGTGCTGCGCAGCATGGAACTAGGCCCGCGGGACCGGCTGTCGCAGGCGTTCGAGCACGAGGTGGCGAAGGGCCGCACGATCGACACCCCGTACGGCCCGGTGGTCCATCTCGACCTGCGGCACCTCGGCGCGAAGCTGATCGACACCAAGCTGCCGTTCGTGCGGGAACTGTGCCTGAAGTACCAGAACATCGACCCGGTGACGGAGCTCGTCCCGGTCCGGCCGGTCGTGCACTACACGATGGGCGGCGTGCACACCGACATCGACGGTGCCACGCCGGTCGATGGACTGTTCGCTGCCGGCGAGGTGGCGTGCGTCAGCATCAACGGCGCGAACCGGTTGGGCTCGAACTCGCTCCCGGAGCTGCTGGTCTTCGGCACCCGGGCCGGCCGGGCCGCCGCGTGGCACGTGTTCCGCCACGGCAAGGAGCCGACGCAGGCGGTCCTGTCCCAGGCGGCCGACGAGCGGCGCCGGCTGCAGAAGGACGTCCTCGAACACGACGGCGGCGACGAGCGCATCTCCGCGATCCGCACGTCCATGCAGACCACCATGGAGGAGAGCGCAGGCATCTACCGGTCGGGCGACTCACTCGCCAAGGCCGCCGACACGTTGGGTGAACTGCAGGAACGGCTGCCCAGAGCCGCGCTGGACGACCGCAGCCTGGCGTTCAACACCGAACTCATCGCCGCACTCGAGCTGTCCGCGATGCTCGACGTCGCCGAGTCGATCGTCGCCAGTGCGCTGCGCCGGGAGGAGTCGCGCGGCGCGCACCAGCGCACGGACTTCCCGGCGCGCGACGACAACCGGTTCCTGGCTCACTCGCTGGCCGTTCGCGAGGCCGACGGATCGTGCCGGGTGGACTACCTGCCGGTGACGATCACCCGGTGGGCGCCCGGCGAACGGGTCTACGGGAGGTAGGCATGGCCGACACGATCGCCATGGAGGTCGCCCGGTACCAACCGGGCGAGGACGGTGCGCCCACCATGGCGCGGTACGACGTGCCGCTGCGCAAGGACTGGGTGGTCCTCGACGGACTCAACTACATCAAGGACGAGATCGACGGCACGGTGACGTTCCGCTGGTCGTGCCGGATGGGCATCTGCGGTAGCTGCGGGATGACGGTGAACGGTGAGCCGAAACTCACCTGTGCGACGTTCCTCACCGACTACGCGCCCGGCCCGGTCCGGGTGGAGCCGCTCGCCAACTTCCCGGTGATCCGTGACCTCGTCGTCGACATCGACGACTTCCTCGACAAGCTGTCTGAGGTCAAGCCGTGGATCGTCCGCGACGAGGCGCCGCTGTCGGCCGGGGAGTACTTGCAGACCCCCGAGCAGCTGGAGGAGTACCGGCAATACAGCATGTGCATCAACTGCATGCTCTGTTACTCGGCGTGCCCGGTGTACGGGCTGGACCCGGAGTTCGTCGGGCCGGCCGCAATTGCGCTCGCACAGCGTTACAACCTGGACTCCCGCGACGAGGGCGCGGCGGAGCGGCTCGACGTCCTCATCCACCCGGAGGGGCTCTGGGCGTGCACATTCGTCGGTGACTGCACCAGGGTCTGCCCCAAGCACGTCGACCCGGCGGGAGCGATCCAGCGATACAAGCTCACTGCCGCACTCGACACGCTGAAGCACTACGTCTTGCCGCGAGGCGGTCGGTGAGCGTGCGCCAGACGGCTACCGCGGTCCGGGGCAGGTACCAGCCACGCATCTCCCTCTGGTGGTGGCTGACCAAGCCGTCCTACCTGCTGTTCGTGCTGCGCGAGCTCTCCAGCGTCTTCATCGCCTGGTTCATCGTGTTCTTGCTGCTGTTCGTGCGGGCCGTCTACCAGGGGGAGGGCCAGTACGAGCGGTTCCTGGACTTCGCCGCGAACCCGTTCGTGGTGTTTGTCAACCTGGTCGCCCTGGCGTTCGTGCTGTTGCACACCGTGACCTGGTTCGTGCTGACGCCGCAGGCCTTACCGCTGCATTTGCGTGGCCGTCGGGTGCCCGGCGGATTGATCATCGCGTCGCAATACGTCGGCTGGCTCGTGGTGTCGGCGTTCGTGTTCTGGCTCGTGGTGGGCTGGTAGATGCGCCGCCGGCGTCCGGTCGAGCCGCTGGTGTGGCTGCTCTTCAGCGGCGGCGGGGTGGTCACGGCGATCCTGGTCCCGGTGCTGCTGGTCTTGTTGGGGCTGGCGTTTCCGTTGGGCTGGATCGATCCCCCGCCGTACGAACACATCCACGCGGTGCTGGGCCACTGGATCGCGCGGATCGTGCTGCTCGGGCTGTGCGTGTTGGGGTTCGTGCACTGGGCACACCGGTTCCGGTACACGCTGCACGAAGGCCTGAAGCTGCAGCGGCTGGACGCCCAGATCAGCCTGCTGTGCTACGGGTTGGCGCTGATCGGGTCGGTGTGGGCGGTGTACATCCTGCTGTTCACCGGCTGATCAGCCGCGGCGTTCTTCTCGGGCGCGGCGCTTGCCTTCGTGCATCGCCTGGACCCGGGCGACCGGGATCGCGCGGCCCTCTTCGATGAGGTCGCTGCTGAGTCGTTGTGCGGCTGGCATGGTGCTCGCCCATGGGTCGGTGCTGGCGAGCAGCCTGACCGCGGTACGTACGGTGAAGTCGGACGGCACTGCTCGACCGAGATCGGCCCAGGCCAGCGGGAACGACACCGGGACGCCGGGACGGACGCGTGGGCTGTATACGGCGACGACGGTCGCGCCGCCGGCCCGGGTCGAGTCGACGAAGACCTTGCCGCCGCGGTCATCGCGCACGAACGCGGTCGTGGCGAGTGCCGGGTCCAGCCGCTCGGCCCGCGCGGCGATCGCGCGGGTCGCTGCCGCGGCCTCCTCGGTCGTCGTCTGCCCGTCGAGCGGAACGAACACGTGCAGGCCTTTGGCCCCGCTGGTCTTCACCGCGCCGATCATTCCGGCGTCGGCGAGCACCTGGCGGACCAGTTCCGCG
>JACVRX010000117.1 GCA_014534205.1 Jiangellaceae bacterium | reverse complement strand
GTGCTGGACGTGCTGGCCGGGGTTGCGGACCGCAGCCAACGCGACATGGACCGGCTCGAGTACTACCTCGAGCGCTGGGAGCGCGACGAGGACGACCCTTCGCCGGCCGCGGGTCGCGTGCTGAACGCCCTGATAGCGGCCGGCTGAGCCGCGAAGCGAAAGACGGAGGTCCCCTTGACTAAGGCTCACGTAACGTACGACCCGATCCTTCACATTCAGGAGCTTTCCAGGTTCCGGGTGGTGAACCCGCCGGCCTCGCCCCGCATCGGAACCGCGCTGGTCCTCGAGGCGTGCACCGGCATGCCGGTGGTTGTGTGGCCCGGCCAGCGGGTGCCGCAGGCCCGCCTCGGCAACTACCTGCGGAGCTACCTGGTCAACATCGAGCACTACGCGTTACGGCTGGGGGAGACCGTCCCGAGCAAAGATCCCGCGTTCCCCTTCCGGTGTGTCGTGACGTTCCACTGTGGCGTCAACGACCCTGGGGTCGTCGCGCACCGCGGCATCAGAGACGTCACCGCGGCCATGCGGCTGCCGCTCGTGCGGATCGTGCGCGGCGTCGCCCGCGGCTTCGACATACACCACCTCAACGATGCCGAGGTGGCCATCGACCGCGCGCTCAGGGGATACCACGGCGACGAGGCCATCCGCGTCGACGATTACTTGGTGGAGCTGTTCGGCCACGCGGAGTACAACAGCGTGACTCGCAACCTGCGGCTGGACGACCGGCGCCGGACCGCGATGGTGCCCGTCATCGCGGACGGCGATCCCGCGCTACGTGCCGAGTACCTGGCCAACGGCGACGGCAACCCCGGCGACCTGATCCAGCTCGACGCACAGTCGAGCCTGGCGAGATCCGACCAGGCGCTCGCCGCGATGCGCATCCAGGCTGGCATGGACAACGAGGACTTCGATACGCATCAGGCACGCCATCATCTGCTGGGGCAGGTGCTCGGCGACCGCGACCTCCTCGGCAAGCGGGCACTGGAGCAGCCCGGCGCGCGGCGCCAGCGGATCGCAGGGGAGCTGGAAGGCGGCGTGGTCGACGGCGGGACGGACGGCAACGGCCGCCGGCAGTCCAGGGTCCGTTGGAAGGCCGACCGCATCGACGAGCCGGTGCGCGACGAGGCCGCCCAGCCTCGAACCGACCATGACGCCGCGCGCCCGCAGGCGGGCCGGGTCCAGGAAGGCCACGCGTCGGATTCCGCGGCCCGACCGGCCAGGGCCACCCGGCGGGACCCGGACGCCGACGAGGGGTGAGGAGGGGTAGGACTGCCGTGCGGATACCAGCTTGCGAGCGGCCGTGCAGCGCCGTGTGGCACCACTGGGACCGCGACCGATGGACACCCGGGTCGACACCTGGGCCGCTGGTCGTCGGGGTCTGGACCGAGCAGAAGGCCAGGCTGGGCGAGGACGCCGAGCCGCTGCTGGCGCACCACCGGCCCAGTGGGCGTGGGCTGATCGCGGTGTTCGACGGCGCTGGGGGTGCCGGATCTGCGAGTGCCGGTCGCACCAGCGCGGGGGTCGAGCGCACCGGTGCGTGGGTCAGCTCGCGGGTGGCCAGGGCCGCCACCGAGGAGTGGTTCGTCGACGCAGTCGAGCAGCAACGGCTGGAGGCGCAGGACCTGCACCGAACCGTCGTGCGGTGCCTCGACTACGTGCGCTCCCCGGTGCAGTGCAAGATCAGCGGCACCATGCGGCGCGAGTTGCCGACCACGATCGCCGCGCTGACCTACCGGATCGCCCCGGGACAGGTCGTGTGGCACACGCTGTGGGCCGGTGACTCGCGGTGCTTCGTGCTGGACCCCGATGGCGGGCTCCAGCAGGTGAGCCGCGACGACGCCGAGGAAGGTGACGCCCTCATCCTGCTCACCGAGGACCCGCCGATGACGAACATGGTGTCGGCCAACCGCGAGTTCTGGATCAACCTCGAGAAGGGCGAAATCTCGACACCATGCGTGCTGCTGTGCGCGACCGACGGCTTCTTCGGGTACGTCCACACGCCGGCCGAGTTCGAACACGTGCTGCTGAGCACGCTGATCACGGCCACCGACGCCGGCCACTGGGGCGACCTGCTGGTGGAGACCGTCCGGTCCTACACCGGCGACGACACCTCCCTCGCGCTCGTCGCGATCGGCTTCCGTGACTTCGACGACCTGCGCGATCGGTTCACCGCCAGGGCGCAGCACCTCTCGCGCGAGCACTGGGCGCCGATGCAGCGGGCCGCCGGAAGCGATCGCGACGAGCTTGTCACGGCGCGGACCGCCTCGTGGAACCGATACCGCCGCTCGTACGAGCGGCGGATGCCGAAGCCGACCGCCGGAGGGCTGCGATGAAGCTGGGGCAGGTGCTGCGCGGCTACCGGATCACGACGCGGCCGTGCAACGACGGAGCCGGCAAGTGCATGTGGGCCGTGGCCGAGAAGGACGGCCGCGAGTACTTCGTCAAGGAGTTCCTCGACCCTCGGCGGCCACGGCCGGACTCGATGGGTACGGCGGAGTCGAAGCATCTGCTCCTGTTGCAGTGCGCCGAGTTCGAGCGCCGACACTGGTCGGTGATCAATCGCATCGACCCGGCCGACCTCGACGCGGGCAACCTCGTCACCGCCGTGGACTTCTTCGCGGACGGGTCACGCTACTACAAGGTCACGCGCCTGCTGCGGCACGCGGAGCTGCGCCACCCGCACCGGCTCGGCCCGCATCAGAAGAGCGTGCTGCTGGGCACCCTGACCGACAGCATCCGGCTGCTGCACCGCCTCGACATCGTGCACGGTGACCTCAAGCCGGAGAACGTGCTGCTGAACCAGCCACCGGGCAGCGACCTCTATACCGCCAAACTGATCGACTTCGACGACTCGTACGTGTCCGGTGACCCGCCGCCGCGCGACGCCATCGGCGGCGACACCCGATACGCGGCACCGGAGTGGCTGCGCTACGTGCGGGGGGATTCCGCGACCGGCCCCGAGCGGCTGACCACGGCCGCGGACCTCTTCGCCATCGCCCTGATGATTCACGCCTACCTCGTCGGCGAGCTGCCCGGGTATCCCGCGGTTCACGCTTCTCCGGCCGAGGCCGTGAACGCGGGCGACGAGCTGCGAGTCGACCTGCGGCTGCACCCACACGTGGCTGACGTGCTGCGCGCGCTGCTCGATCGTGATCCGGCGAGGCGACCGCCGATCGCGGACGTCGCGGGCGTCGTGTCCACACCCGCCGTGCTGGCCACCGGTCACGTCGACCGCCCGCGGGTAATCGCAACGAATGATGTGTCGCGGTCGCCGGTTCGCTCGACGCGTCTGCGGATCAATATGGGCACAGCGTGAGGGAGACGCGCGGATGAACCGGTCCAACGGCAACCTCCAGTACGCCGTCGACATCGTGATGTGCATCGACGCCACGGCCAGCATGGGTCCGGTGCTCGATCATGTGAAGGACAGCGCGCTGTCCTTTCACGAACGGCTCGGCGCGGTGATGGGCAGCAAGGGGAAGGCGATCAGCCAACTCCGGCTCAAGGTCATCGCCTTCCGCGATTTCGGTGACTGTCCCGACGACGCCATCCAGCAGACCGACTTTCTTCGCTTTCCCGACCAGGCGGCCGAATTCGAGCGGTTCGTCCGCGGCCTGGATGCGATCGGTGGCGGCGATGACCCAGAATCCGGGCTGGAGGCCGTCGCCCTCGCCGTGCACGCGCCGTGGGAGCGTGGACTGGACCGGCGGCGACACGTCATCGTCGTGTTTACCGATGCGCCGGCGCACCCCCTCGGCTCGCCGGCCATGACGAAGATCCGCGGCTATCCACAGAACGTGCCGCGCTCGATGACGACGCTGTTCGAACAGTGGGGCTTCCGGCAGAGCCGGGCGGCCCTCATGGAGAACTCCGCTAAGCGCCTTCTGCTGTTCACGCCGGAGGAGTCACCGTGGACCGAGATCGCCGACGACTGGAACAACACGTTGTTCTTCCCGTCCAGGGCCGGTGAGGGGCTGGAGGAGTACGAGATGGACGAGATCATCAACACCATCGCACACAGCCTCTGATGGCTCTGATGGCGGCCACCATGTCAGCGGAAAGCGCACCCAACGAGCGATTCATGGTCGAGGGATACGGCGTGACCATCTACCTGTACGGGGAAGGTCTCTCGATCGTCAGCGCCAATGGCAACCGCCTGGATGTATCCACGTCGTCCTGTCGGTCCTCGGAAGTCGTGGAGATACCGGTCGGGCAGGGCAACTGGATCGAGCTGCAGCTACGGCTGGTGATCGCACTCGACAGTTCCTCGCCGACCGGCGACCCCGCGCTCAGCGAGGTTCGAATCCATGTGGGCTGCCCACCGGAAGTTGGCATGGACCTGCGTGCGCTGGACGAGGCACTGCGGTCGAGGCGGGCCCAGTACCGGGCCCAGCACCGATCGTCGGGCAAGCCCGATGTGATCGCGTTCGCGCCAGCGCTGCGCCCGCTGCCGCACCGCGGTGTCCCGGATACCGAAGGCTGGCTGAGCTTTCGCCCGCTGGCCAGCTCCGCCGAAGTGATCGCACCCCGTTGATGAGGAGTGAGGAAATGGAGACGATGTGACACAGGGCAACTGGGTGTGCGCGAGCTGCGACACCAACAACCGGGCCGGTGTGCGGGAATGCCGCCGCTGCCAGCGACCGGCCAGCAGCAGCGACCCCAGGGCCCGCACCAGGTGGGCTGCGGCTGAGCCGCCGGTGGGTCCCGGCTGGGCCGGCCACATCGCCGCACCACCACCGGGAGGGGGCACGCCGAGCCATGG
>JACVRX010000084.1 GCA_014534205.1 Jiangellaceae bacterium | reverse complement strand
TCACCAGGCCTACAGGCCTGGTGATGTACGGGCACGGGTGGTGTACGTGGTCATTCCACGACGGTTCCTGCGCTGCGACGGCGGCGGTGTGCGCGGGCCGGGACGTTGTCGCCGGCGAGGCTGGCGGCGAGGACGGCGATGGCCTGCCTGGCGTGCGACTTGGGCGCCGTCTCGGCGAGGGTCTGCCCGCGGCGAAGCGCGGCGTCGAGCGCCGACGGGTCGTCGGGGACGAACGACACGTCGGCGACTCCCGCGTAGCGCTCCAGCGCGGTACGCACCTGGTCGGCTGCACCGGCTCCGACGACGGACTTGCGCAGCCGGTTCACGACCACGGTCACGTCCGCGCTTGGGACCGTCTCGCGGAGGTCGAGCAGACCACGGACCAGGCGCTGCAGCCCTACCGGGTCGGCCGAGCCGACGGCCACGACGATGTCGGCGTGCTCGAGCGCGCTGAGTGTCGCGCCGTTGCGCCGTGGGGCTGCCGTGTCGAATGAGAGCTCCTCGTCCTGCTCGAGGCAGAAGCCACAGTCGACCACAGTGACTTCCGCCAGCCCGCGGACGAGTGTCCACACAACCTCAAGCGACGACGGTCTGATCTCCGGCCACCGGTCGGTACGCGTGATACCGGTGAGCACTCGCAACCGAGGGTTCACCTGCCGGGCGTGCCGGGCCAGCGTGGGCAGCTCCAGCCGGCCGGCGTTGGCCGCCCGAGCTGCACCCGCCAGACCGGGCGCCTCGTCCAGCAGGCCCAACACTTGAGCGACAGCACCCCCGTAGGTGTCCCCGTCGACCAGGAGCGTGGCACGGTCCCGCAGCGCGAACTCGGCGGCCAGGTTGACTGCGAGGGTCGTTCGGCCCGGAGCCCCGGTCGGGCCCCAGACGGCGAGCAGCCGGCCCGCATGCGGCACCAGCGGGTTGGACGTCGGCACACCGGCGTCCTCGCTGCCCTTCGGAGAACCCTCGTGCGGGGCGGTTTGGACGCCGGCGAGCGCCGCATGCACCGCCGCGGACACGTCCGCTGCGCTCGCGTCCGGTGCGACGATCCACGTGACACCCAGCTGCCGCAGCCGGCGCGCGCCGTGCTCGTCGCCGGCAGGCGCAACCCCGACCACGGCGAGCCCAGCTGCACCCACCCGGCCGAGCACCTCTCGGTCGAGCCGGCGCAGGTCGGCGGACAGCAGCACGGCGCGGGCTTGGCCGGCGCCGGCAACCGCCAGCAGGTCGGCCACGTCGACACAGCGGCGGACGACCTCCAGGTCGCCGCCGTGCTCCAGCTCGGCCACCAGCCGGGACTCCCACGCCGCGCCGGTCACCGCGGTGAGCACCGGAACCGTCACTCGGCGGCCTCCGGAACCCGGATCAGGTAGACCAGCCCGTCCCGGGCGGCGGCGAGCAGTGCGCCAACTGACTCGGTCAGCGCGTCGCCCGTCACGGCGAGCGTCACGCCGGCCTGCCCACCGGTGGTGCCCAGAGCACCGTCGGCCAGGTCGGCGGACGTCACCGTAACGTCGCGGAGCAGGCGGGTCGCGGCCCGGTCGCCGGACGCCGGCGACGCGTCGGCTGCCGGCGTCCGCCATACGTCGACGACGGCTCCGGCGCCGAGTCCGGCCGGCACTTCGGTCGCCGGCACCGCGACGGTGACGTAGCGGATCGCATCGGTATCGCCTGCTGCGGCGATGGCCGACCGGGGAAGGAACTCACCGGTGCGCACTGCCCGAACGACGACATATCCCTGGCCGAGCTGGCCGGTGAGGTACCGGTCGGCTTGGTTCCCGAGGTTGACGTTGCGCGAGTCCACCAGCCCGGGAAGCAGCGGTTGGCCAGGCGCCAGATCGCTGGCGGCGACGAGGACCGGCGTGGTCTGGTCCGCTGCCGCGATCACCCGGGTACCGAGGACCACCGAGCCGACCACCAGCAACACGCCGACGAGAAGGCGCGGGTCCAGCCATCGCGGGCGGCGCAGCCGCTCGGCCGGCGAGGACACCTGAGCGGACATCGGTACGGCCGGCGCCTGCCCGGTCGCGCCGTTCCCGGCAGGTGTGCCGGCGCTCGCGCCGCTAGCTGCGGAAGTGCGAGCCAAGGCTGTCCCCCCTAGTGGATCTCGTCGAGCGCATCTGTATCGCGCAGAGGGTAGCGGCTAGGCGACTGTGGACAACCGGAGTCGTCCACAGGCAACGTGGCACACTGCGGGGAGTCGGGGAGCACGTCGAGAACGGCAGGCGCCGCGTCGGCGGACGGGAGTGACGATGACGACGCACGGGCCGAGGTTTCTCCAGCTCGCCGATGTGGCCGAGATTCTCAACATCTCGGCCGCACAGGCGTACGCGCTGGTCCGCAGCGGCGAGCTGCCGGCGATCAAGGTCGGCGGTCGCGGCCAGTGGCGGGTGGAGGCCACCGCGCTGGAGGAATACATCCAGCAGATGTACGCGAAGACCCGTGAGTTCGTGACAACGCACCCGCTCGGGAGTGGGCCCCCGGCCGAGCAGATCGCCGAGGACGAGGTCGAGCCTTAGCCGGTGCGCCGAAGTATGGCCAGGCCGGCGAACGTCACCGTCACCCGACCGCCTGTCGACGTCCCCGGCTCGGTGACGTCGAAGAAGTCCAAGCCCACCCGGTCGACTGTCCCGGTCAGGTGCACGCCGTCATTTGTGGTCACTGTCACCACGGCGCGATCACGCGCAATACCCCGCAGCACATAACCCAGGTCAAGCCGGGCGGCGACCGCACCCTCGCTGCCGGGGACCGCCGCGGCGGCCCCGAGCTGGGCCACCGTCACCACCGCCGCCAGTGGCACCAGCGCCCGGGTGCCCGGCTGGTCGGTAAGGAGTACCCAATCCGGCCCGACCGCCTCGACCACCGCCGTGACCGAACCGAATCCGGTCACCCGAAACACCAGGTGCCGCCCGACGGCTGCACGCAACCGGTCGACAAGCCGGACCCGGGCCAGCTCCCGACGAGTACGGTCGGCGACCTCAGACTCGAGCGCGGCGTGCTCGGCCTCCGCCGCCTGCGCCTCGAGGTCCTCGAACAACTGCTCCCAGCGCATCACCGCCCCGATCTGCTCGAGAGGCTGCGCACGGTACTCCGCGCTGGTGCGCCACCGAACCGACACATCCGCCGTCCACAGGCGACGAGCACGGCGAGTTGACACCTAGCATAGCTCGGTGTAGGCAAACACAAGCAAACATGACTTATGGAGGGATAGAAAGGGGCACGCCGTGTTCCAGCGGCTCGTCATCCGGACCGGCACAGTGATCGGGCTGCTGACCGTCATCCAATTGCTCCGCTGGGGCACCACGGCGCCATGGCGCGCCGCTCGCACCGCCACAGCGACGTTTGACGACTTGATCGGCCTGGCAGCGACCCTCGTCGGTTGGGCCGTGGTGGGCTGGACGGTTGCCGCCTTCGTGTTGACCGCCGGCGCCCGGGTGCCGGGCACGGTGGGGCGGCTTGCCGCCACGGTCGCCGCGCGCGCGGTCCCCGCGGCGGCGCGCAACGCTGCCGCGCTCGGTCTTGCGCTTGCTGCCGGCCCGGTGGGAGCCGCACCGGCGGCCGCCGTCGACGCGTGGCCGGAGATCTCCAGTCACACGATGCCCGGCGTAGGACGGCCGGCGCTGCGCCAGGCGACGCCGGCCCAACAGCCAGCCCCGGCTGAGGTCACCACACCACCGCCGGCGTCGACGGTCGTCGTCGAACCAGGCGACTGCCTGTGGCGGATCGCCGCGCGAGCGCTGGGCCCCAGCCCAACCAACGCCGAGATCGCCGCCGCATGGCCCCGCTGGTACGCCGCCAACCGCACCGTCATCGGCGATGACCCGGACCTGATCCTTCCCGGCATGGTTCTGCATCCACCCGCAACCGATTGATCCGTGCATAGGGGACGCGATGAGTGCTACTCACCGACCGCGACCGGCGATCCGCCGAGCACCGGTGCCTGCGACCGATCCGCCGTTCGACGACGAATCTGCTGACGACCGCAGCGTCCGCGCTGCGCACGCGCTGCCCATCCAAGGCTCACTGGCATTGGCACCGGCTGTGGCCGGCGGGTTACCGGCGATGCCGGAAGCGGCGGCGGCGCTGCGCCTCGTCGAGCACCCGGGCCCTGCGCATGCCTCGATGACGCCGCCGGAGCGGCTCGGCAACGCCACGCTGCCGGATGCCCGTCGCTGGTCCGCCCGCCTGGGCCAGGGCATCGTGGAGGCGTTACACGGTCACCGCCCGGTCCAGCAGCTGCTGCGGTGGACCGATGACCAGGTGTATGACGCCCTCGCTCGCCGGATCACCGGCCGCGGCCCTGCTGAAGGCACCCGCCCGGTGGTGCGGTCGGTCCACGTCTGCCACCCCGTGAACGGCGTGGTGGAGGCAACTCTGGTCGTCGGCGTCGGAGTGCGCACCCGGGCGCTGGCGATGCGGCTGGAAGCAGTCGACGGCCGGTGGCGGTGCACCGCGCTGGACATCCTGTGACCCAGCACTACCACCGGGATAACGAACGTTTCATGATCACGGGAATAGAGCTACGAGGGCACCCGGTGCTTGGGATCGCCGTGGCAGCGCTTGAACTTCTTGCCTGAGCCGCAGGGGCACGGGGCGTTCCGCGCGACGTCGGCGAACTCCGCGGCGGTTGCGGTACCGGCACCGTCGGTGCGTGCACCGTTCGTCGAACGCTCCACTCGCTGCTCGACGCCCGAACCGCCGTCGACGGTCGGCGCGATGTACTGCAGTTGCTGCGGCCGACGCGCCTCCACCAGTCCCTTCGCGACAACCACCGGCGGCCGCGTCGCCGCTGCTGCCGGCTCACCGGCAGGCGGCTGCTCCGCACCGTCGGGGGTGAGCGGCCGCACCTGGACCTCCAGGTTGAAGAGCAGGCCGACCGACTCCTCCTTGATCCCGTCCATCATCGCGGCGAACAGGTCGAAGCCTTCCCGCTGATACTCGACCAGCGGTTGCTTCTGCGCGAACGCGCGCAGCCCAATGCCCTCCCGCAGATAGTCCATCTCGTAGAGGTGCTCACGCCACTTGCGGTCGAGCACGGTCAGCAACACCCGGCGCTCCAGCTCGCGCATCACCTCGGAGCCCAGCTCCGCCTCACGCTGCGCGTACGCGGCGCGGGCGTCGTCGACCAGGGTCTCCTCCAACAGCTCAGCCGTGAGCGCCTCGCGTCCACCCGCCTGGTCGTCCAGCTCCTCGGCACTGATCGATACCGGGTACAGCGTCTTCAGAGCAGTCCAGAGCTGGTCAAGGTCCCACGCCTCGGGGTAGCCCTCCGTGGTGGCTCCGCGCACGTAGGCGCGCACGCAGTCGTCGAGCATGTGCTGCACCTGCTCGGACAGATCCTCACCCATGAGAACCCGGCGCCGCTCGTCGTAGATCACCTGGCGCTGCCGGTTGAGCACGTCGTCGTACTTGAGGACGTCCTTGCGGATCTCGAAGTTCTGGGCTTCGCGTTGCGTCTGCGCGCTCTTGATCGCGTTGCTGACCCGCTTGTGTTCGATCGGCTGGTCGTCTGGGATGTTCAAGCTGCGCAGGACCATGTCGACCCACTCACTCTTGAACAGCCGCATCAGGTCGTCCTGCAGGGACAGGTAGAACCGCGACTCGCCGGGGTCGCCCTGCCGGCCGGACCGGCCGCGCAGCTGGTTGTCGATGCGCCGCGACTCGTGCCGCTCGGTGCCCAGAACGTACAACCCGCCGAGCTCGATGACCTCGTCGTGCTCGGCCGCCACCTGGTGCTGCATCTTCTCGAGCGTCGGGCCCCAGGCGGCCTCGTACTCCTCCGGGTTCTCCACCGGATCGATACCGCGCTGCTTCAGCTCGGCCATCGCCATGGGTTCCGGGTTTCCACCGAGCATGATGTCGGTGCCCCGGCCGGCCATGTTCGTGGCGACGGTGACGGCGCCGCGGCGGCCGGCCTGCGCGATGATCGCGGCCTCTCGTTCGTGGTGCTTCGCGTTCAGCACTTCATGCGGGATGCCCTCGCGGCGCAGCAGCTGTGCGAGGTACTCGGACTTCGCGACGCTGGTGGTGCCCACGAGCACCGGCTCCCCGCTGTGGTGCCGCGCGACGATGTCCTCGACCACCGCAGCGAATTTGGCCTCCTCCGTGCGATAAACCAAGTCCGGGTGGTCGATGCGAATCATCGGCATGTTCGTCGGGATCGGCACCACGCCGAGGTTGTAGATCTTGTTGAACTCCGAGGCCTCGGTCATCGCGGTGCCGGTCATGCCGGCCAGCTTCTCGTAGAGGCGGAAGAAGTTCTGCAGCGTGATCGTGGCGAGCGTCTGGTTCTCCTGCTTGATCTCGACCCGCTCCTTGGCCTCGATCGCCTGGTGCATGCCCTCGTTGTAGCGGCGGCCGAGCAGGATGCGGCCGGTGTGCTCGTCGACGATGAGCACCTCACTGTCCTTGACGACGTACTCCTTGTCCCGGTGGTAGAGCTCCTTGGCCTTGATCGAGTTGTTGAGGAACTGGATCAGCGGAGTGTTCGCGCTCTCGTAGAGGTTGTCGATGCCGAGCCAGTCCTCGATCTTCTCGATGCCGGACTCGAGGATTCCCACGGTGCGCTTCTTCTCGTCCACCTCGTAGTCGGTGTCGCGGCGCAGCCGCTCGGCGATCTTGGCGAACTCGGTGTACCAGCGCGTGGGCTGGTCCGCGGGCCCGGAGATGATCAGCGGCGTGCGTGCCTCGTCGATCAAAATCGAGTCGACCTCGTCCACGATCGCGTAGACGTGGCCGCGCTGCACCATGTCGTCGGCGCGCAGCGCCATGTTGTCGCGCAGGTAGTCGAAGCCGAACTCGTTGTTGGTTCCGTAGGTGATGTCGGCGGCGTACGCGGCGCGGCGCTGCTCGGGCGTCAAGCCGGCGAGGATGACGCCGACCTCCAAGCCGAGAAAGCGATGCACCCGACCCATCCACTCGGCGTCGCGCTGAGCCAGGTAGTCGTTGACGGTGACGACGTGCACACCTCGTTCGGTGAGCGCATTGAGGTACGAGGGCAGCGTCGCGACCAGCGTCTTGCCCTCACCGGTTTTCATCTCGGCGATGTTGCCGAGATGAAGACCAGCGCCGCCCATGATCTGCACGTCGAAATGGCGCTGGCCGAGCGTGCGGCGGGCGGCCTCGCGCACGGTCGCGAACGCTTCGGGCAGCAGGTCGTCGAGAGACTCGCCGTCGGCCAGCCGCTTGCGGAACTCGTCGGTCAGCCCGCGCAGCTCGCCATCGGACAGCGCGACGAAGTCATCTTCGATGGCATTGACCTGAGCAACGATGCCTGCGAGCCGTTTGATGATCTTGCCTTCACCAGCACGCAGGATCTTGTCGAGCATGACAGGCACGCGGGTCAACTCCTAGACGTTCACTCGAGGATGCCGCTGCGGTCGCGCCGGGCCATCCTTCCCAACGGACCATGGTACGGGCCGGTTCCGGTCTGATAACGGTTCGGCCGCGACGGCATCGGTGCGGGACCATCGACGGCGTGCGTCCCTTCGAGCTGCGCGGCGAGCGGGTGTGGCTGGCTGCGCCGACACGCGACGACGTGGACCAGATCACCGAGCTGTGCCAGGACCCGGATATCCAGCGGTGGACAACGGTGCCGTCGCCGTACACACGTCGAGACGCCTACTGGTTCGTGCACGAGCACGTCCGGCAGGGTTGGGAGGCCGGCGCGGAGCTCACGTGGGCGGTGCGCGACCGCGACCGCGGCGTGCGGGGCATGATCGCATTGCGCCTGGACGGCGCCGGCTCGGCGGAGCTCGGCTTCTGGCTCGGTGCGGCGTTCCGCGACTCGGGCCTGATCGTGGAGGCGGCCCGGCTGGTGGCTGATCGGGCGTTCGACCCGGACGGCCTGGACCTGACCCGACTGGTGTGGCGCGCGAGCATCGGGAACTGGGCGTCGCGGCGGGTCGCCTGGAAGTTGGGCTTCCGGTTCCACGGCGTCGTTCGCAAGGAGCTGGGAAAGCACGGTGAACGGCATGACGCCTGGCTCGCGACACTGCTGGCCGACGAGCCGCGCGAGCCCGCTCAGCGCTGGTTCGACGTGCCGACGCTCTCCGCGGACGGTGTGCTGCTGCGCCGGTGGCGGCCGTCGGACGCCGACGCCGTCGCCGAAGCCTGCACGGATCCCGTCACGCGGCATTGGCTGGGCAGCCTTCCCGACCCGTACACGCGGGAGTCGGCCCTGCAATACATCGCCGGTCGGGAGGAGGCCCACGCGACCGCGCGGGGCATCCACTGGGCAGCCGCGGCCGACGATCATCGACCCGCGCTGGGCTCGTTCTCGTTCATGAACACCGGCGAGCCGGAGATCCGGAAGGCCGCCGAGGTGGGCTACTGGGTGGCACCGGCGGCCAGGGGTCGCGGGATCGCGACAAGCGCCGTGCGGTTGATGGTGACGTATGCGTTCACGCCGGCGGCGGCTGGCGGCCTCGGGTTGCG
>JACVRX010000094.1 GCA_014534205.1 Jiangellaceae bacterium | reverse complement strand
GCGTCGATCCGCCTCGCCCGCACCCGAGCCCTCACCACCACCACCTGAGTCCACCCCAGCTGACGTCACAATTCACGAACATCGATCATGCTCCAAGCGCTCGTTGGCGAGCTGGAGCAGTACAAGGACAGCTATCGGCTCTGTTACGTCCGCGACCCCGAGGGCATCATCCTCGCACTGGCCGAGCAGCTCAGCTGAATGCTTCCGAAGTAGCCGTTCACCCAAAGAATCTGCCGGGCACGGTAGCAGCAAGATCCGCGGCAGGCCGCCGCCCGTCAACGAACCTGGACCCTCGAGGACCTCAAGGCCTGACACTTCCCAAACACGCGAGAAACTCTTTCTGCCGTCTCAGTTTCGCTGCCGGCCGTGTCTCAGTTTCTCGCTCAGAACCGCTCGATTTCTCACGCTGTCTCAAAGTCCGCGAAGTCTCAGAATCACGTCGCGAGGACAGCTCAGCCGTGCTTGCGTAGGTACTCGGCGAAGTGCGGCACGGTGAATGCGATCGTCCCTCGCTCGCCGGAGTAGACCAGCCCTTTCTTAATCAGCGCATCCCGCGCTGGCGACAGCGATGACGGCTTGCGTCCGAGATGCCGAGCGATCTCGGCGGTCGGCACGGTCACTCCGTTCGCCGGCGACAGCTCGGCCACGGCTCGCAGATAGTCCCGCTCGGCCGGCGTGGCTCGCTCGTAGCGCGAGCCGAAGAAGCCAAGGGCGAGCTCTGCCTCCGCATCCGGTGCCGCCACCTGAACGTCGTCCACCGTCACCGGGCTGCGCGGGGCGACATCCCAGGTGACCTTCCCATAGGCCTGGACGAAGTAGGGATAACCGTCCGTGGCCGCATACAGGGCGGCGAGAGCGGCCGGCTCGAAGTCCACTCCCTCGAACGCTGCCGGTGCGACCAGCGCCTGGTCCGCTGCGGGCCGGTCCAGCCGGTCGATGCGCACGTAGCGGAACAACCGCTCCGAGTACGACTTCGATGCCGACAGCACCGCCGGCAGGTGCGGCAACCCGGCGCCGACGATCACCAGGGGCGACCCCTGCTGGGAGAGCTCGTGACAGGCGGCGCACAGGGCCGACACTTCGCTGGCGCCGAGGTCCTGCATTTCGTCGACGAAGACTGCGATCCCGGCGCCGACGTCGCGGGCCACGTCGGCCGCGTCCACCAGGAGCTCGACCAGGTCCACTTCGATGTCGCCCGTATCCGCACGACCCGCGGCCGCCGGGACGTCTATGCCCGGTTGCCACCGGTCTCGCAGCTTCGCTCCATCCGGGGCGGAGCGCAGCGCGAACGCCTTCAGCACGCCCAGGAACGCGTCGACCCGCCCTGGGTCGCGGTGCCGCGGCGCGAGCCCGCGTACCGCAAGGTGCAGCGCACTGGCGAGCGGGCGGCGCAGCGACTGGTCCGGCCGGGCCTCGATCTTCCCGGTCCCCCACCGCTGGCCGATCGCCTGCGACCGCAGCGCGTTCAGTAGCACCGTCTTGCCGACGCCGCGCAACCCCGTCAGTACCAGACTGCGCTCCGGCCGGCCGCGGGCCACCCGTTCCAGCACGACGTCGAACTGCTCCAGCTCCCGGTCACGGCCGGCGAGCTCTGGCGGGCGCTGCCCGGCACCGGGAGCGTAAGGGTTGCGCACCGGGTCCACGATCGGAATCTATGGGTCCGTCTAGCGCCATCCGTAGATTCGGCTAGAGAACGGCAGACGGGCGCGTCGCGCCGTTCCGGTGCCCTGATCATGGTCATCGTGTTGCCGGTTCCGGCGGCAGGGTGCAGGTATGGACACGTATGGAAGGGTCGGTACGACGTGGGGTGGCGAATGCTCGCAGCGGCGGCGCTGGCCGTTGCGCTGACGGCATGCGGAGGAGGCGACCAGGTGACCACGACCGGCGGGCCAACGACCAACGGGCCCGACGGCCCGCCGCGGACGCTCCTCACCATCACCGTCGACCCCGGCGACGGCACCCCGTCGGCAGAGTGGACGCTGCGGTGCGACCCGCCCGGCGGCACCCATCCCGACCCCGCCGCCGCCTGCCGCGCGCTCGGCACCGTCGACCCGGCGGTGCTGATGCCCGTGCCGCCGGACGCGGTCTGCGCGCAGGTCTACGGCGGGCCGGAGACCGCCACTATCCGCGGCTCATGGGACGGCGCCGACGTCGACGCGTCGTTCGACCGCACCAACGCCTGCGAGATCGCCCGCTGGGATGCGATCGCCGGCCTGTTCCCGGGGTGATCGACGCGAAATAGCCGACGCCGGCAGCTCCGGCGAACTTCCCTTCTGACGGTGGCCGACCGTCGTCAGCGAATGCCGAGCTCGTCGATCCGGGCCACCTCCTCCGGCTCCAGCGCGAAGCCGAAGACGTCGAAGTTCGCCGCGATCCGCTCTGGGTTGCTGGATCGCGGGATGGCCACGAACTGATGCTCGATGTGCCAGCGCAGGATCACCTGGGCCGTCGTGACACCGTGCCGCCGCGCTATCTCCACCAGTACCGGATCGTCCAACCGGCTGGCCTTGAACGGGCTGTAGCCCTCGAGCACGACGCCCCGCGAGCGCAGCTCGTCTGCGCGCCGGGTGTCGTACAGACGAGGCGACCACTCGATCTGGTTCACCGCTGGAGTGACGCCGGTGGCGTCGGTCAGCTCGTCGATCTGCTTGGTGCCGAAGTTGCTCACACCGATGGCGCGGGCCAGCCGGTCCTCCTGAACCGCGACGAGCTGCTTCCACACCGGCACGCCGGCACCACCCCGTATCGGCCAGTGGATCAGCCAGAGGTCGACGTGGTCCGTCCCCAGCGCAGCCAAGCTCGCCTCGATCGCCGGCCGCTCCTGCCCCGCGTCGCTGGGCCACAGCTTCGTCGTCAGGAACACGTCCGACCGTGGTATGCCGCTGTCTTTAAGCGCTCGGCCGATCTCCGCCTCGTTGCGGTACATGGTGGCGGTGTCGATGTGCCGGTAACCGACGTGCAGCGCCTGGCGGACCGAGTCGTAGGCTTTGCGGCCGCGCAGTTGCCAGGTGCCGAATCCGAGCAGCGGCATTTCCCCCCCGCTGGACAGTTTCACAGTGGCGTGGGTCATCGGTCGCGGCTCCTGATCACTTGAGCAGGCGGGACAGCCGGCGGTCCGCGAGTGGCTTGCCGCCGGTCTGGCAGGTCGGGCAGTACTGCAAACTCGAGTCGGCGAAGGACACTTCGCGCACCGTGTCGCCGCACACCGGGCACCGCTCGCCGGTCCGGCCGTGCACACGCAGCCCGGCTCGCTTGGAGTCCTTGAGGTCACTCGCCGCGAGCCCCTCGGACCGTGCTACGGCATCTCGCAGGGTCTCCATGATGGCGCCGTGCAGAGCTTCCACCTCCGCCGCCGTGAGTGACGACGCCGGGTGGAACGGGGAAAGCCGAGCGGCGTGCAGCACCTCGTCCGAATACGCGTTACCGATGCCGGCGACGATCGACTGGTCGCGTAGGACACCTTTGATCTGCGCACGGCCGGCGCTCTCCAGGATCTTGGCGAGGCGTTCGACGGTGAACTCGTCGGAGAGCGGTTCGACACCGAGCCGGGCAATTCCCGGAACCTCGAGCGGGTCCCGGACTACGTAGACGGCAAGCCGCTTCTTGGTACCGGCCTCGGTCAGGTCGAATCCCGCGCCGCTCGCCGTGTGCAGCCGCAGCGCGAGCGGACCGCGCCCCGGCCGCGGCGGCGTCTTCGGCAGCTTGTCGTGCCAGCGCAGCCAGCCGCCCCTGGCCAGGTGGGTGACGAAGTGCAGCCCGTCGCAGTCCAGGTCGAGGAACTTGCCGTGCCGCTGGACGGCAACGACGGTCAGCCCGGCGAGCGAGGTGACCGCGGGGTCGAACGTCTTGAGCACGCTGATCGCCGCTACGTCGACCCGGGCGACCACCTGCCCGACGGCACGCTCCCGCAGGAAGGCCGCCAGCGCCTCGACCTCGGGCAGTTCAGGCACGCTGCCATCGTCGCATGCACCGCCTGCGGGCGCCGCCGAACGTGTTTGATCAGGGGTGGTGGCGATAAGCGGATGCGGCCTGGTCACGGCGAGCAGGCGAGGGCTGGTCAGGCGCGGAACGCGCGGTGTCGTAGTCGCCGGCGAAGACCGCCGGGAGTGGCAGCGTCAAGGCCGTCCTCAGCAAGCCCAGGTACTCCGTACGGGCAATGGCGACGACGCCGAGCGCGTGCAGGTGCGGCGTGGGCCACTGGACGTCGAGCAGGCGCCCGGCGACACCGTCGGCACGAAGCAGGTCTACCAGCCGGACCAGCGCCACCTTCGACGCGTCGCGTGCCCAGGCCCGCGGTTCGTGGAACATCGACTCACCGGCGAAGAACCCGCCGATGGCCACCCCGTACAGGCCACCGGCGAGCCGTCCGTCCGGCGTCCAGGCCTCGACGGAATGCGCCCAACCGAGCCGGTGCAGCCGGCCGTAGGCCGCGGCGAGATCCGGTGTTATCCAGCCACCCGGCCACCGTGGGTCAGCACAGCCGGCGACGACGCGGTCGAACACTGTATCTACCCGAATCTCGAACCGCCGGGACGAGTGGCGCAGCGAACGTGAGACCCGCAGGCCGGCGAGCGGTAGCACGCCCCGCGGGTCGGGCGACCACCAGGCCAGGTCCGTGCCAGACCGGAACAGTCGGGGCACCGGCATGGGGAAAAGGCCCTGCCGGTACGCCGCCAGCAGCGTGCCCGGCGAGAGGTCGGCACCCAGCCCGACCAGCCCGTCCGGGTCCGATCGGGTGGGCGGCGGCAGCACCCAGCGGGTCGGCGGCGGCTCGACGGGAGGCACCCGATCAGGCTAGGCGCACACCACCACGACGGACCCGGTGATCTCTTGACACGCCGCGAGGGTGATGGCCACAGTGAGCCATCAAGATCCGGCAGCATGAAGCTGTGATGGCGGATGTGTCAGCCCGCCACGCGGAATTGCATGCCGCCCGCGACAAGGGAGTCCATGAATGATCCACACTCGACACCTGCTCGCGGTCGGCGCGAGCATGACGGCGATCGGCCTCACCACTGCGTGTAACGGCGGCAGCGGCTTCGAGGAGGACGAGGCTGGCGAGCCGGCGCAGGAGACCGGGCCCGCGGCGATCACCGTCCTCATCGGCTCGTCCGGCCCGGCGGAGACGGACGCCGTGGAAGCGGCCGCCGCGGCCTGGGCCGACGAGAGCGGCAACACGGCCGAAGTCATCGCGGCCACTGATCTGAACCAGCAGCTCAGCCAGGGTTTCGCCGCCGGCGACCCGCCGGACGTCTTCTACATGGGGGCCGACACGTTCGCCGACAACGCGGCGACGGGCTCGTTGCTGGCGTACGCGAGCGAGCTGGAGAACGCCGATGACTTCTACCCGACCCTGGTGGAGGCGTTCACGTTCGAGGACGAGTTCTACTGCGCACCCAAGGACTTCTCCACGCTCGCGCTGGAAATAAACACCGCGTCGTGGGAGGCAGCCGGCCTGACCGATGACGACATTCCCACCAGCTGGGACGAGTTGCATCAGGTGGCGCAGCAATTGACCACCGACAGCCAGGCCGGACTGGTCAGCAGCATGGAGTACCAGCGGCTGGGCGCCTTCATGGTGCAGGCCGGCAGCAACCTGGTCACGGACGGCGAAGCCACCGCGAACAGCTCAGAGAACGTCGAGGCGCTCGAGTTCGTGCAATCCATGCTGGCCGACGACTCGTTGAAGACGACCGGTGAAGTCGGCGCCGGCTGGGGCGGCGAGGCGTTCGGCACCGCCAAGTCCGCCATGACCATCGAGGGCAACTGGATCGCCGGCGCTATGGCTGCAGACTTCCCCGACGTCCAATATCGGGTCGTGCCACTGCCGGAGGGTCCAGCGGGCCCCGGGACGCTGTCGTTCACCAACTGCTGGGGGATCGCTGCGGACAGCGACCAGCAGGAGGCGGCGATGGACTTCGTGGCGTTCATGACCGCGCCGGAGCAGCAGTTGGAGTTCGCTCGCGGCTTCGGCGTGATGCCGTCGGTGCAGAGCGCGGCCGAGGACTACAAGGCCGAGTTCCCTGATATGGCTGCGTTCATCGACCAGGCCGAGGCGGCCGACACGGTTCCCAACCAGCCCGGCGTGACGGCCGTCATCGCCGACTTGAACGGTCAACTCGAGAGCCTGGAAACGGCCGACCCGAAGGCCATACTGGACAACGCCCAGGCCAACCTCGAAGCAGCGCTGGGCGGCTAGCCATGGCGGCGCGCCGGACACGGGGGTCCGTGGGAGGTCAGGCGGTTGCCGGGTGGGTCTTCACCGCTCCGGTGGTGATCATACTCGGGCTGTTCCTCGCACTACCTGTCGTCATGGCCGCCTGGGTCAGCGTGTCCGACTGGACCGGCCGGGGCAGCCCGTTCTCGGGGGACGTGAACTTCGTCGGTGCCGAGAACTACACGACGATGCTGCTCGGCGGGGGTCTCACGACGGCGGACTTCGGTACCTCGCTGCGGAACAACGTGTGGTACGTGGTGCTCGTCGTCCCGCTGCAGACGGCCATCGCCCTGTTCCTGGCCGTCCTGGTGGGACGGAGCATGGTTCGCGGCCGCGGCTTCTTCCGTACGGCGTACTACTTCCCGTCGGTGACCAGCTCCGTCGCCATTACCGTCATGTTCCTCTTCTTGTTCAGCGCCAGTGGAACGGTGAACGCGATCCTGGCCAGGCTGTCCATCAACGGGCCCAACTGGTTCAACGATCCACGCGGTGTGGTCCACGTCCTGCTAGGAGCGGTTGGTGTTGATACCGGACCGGGAGCGCTCAACTCCTACCGGTTCCTCGGGGTCACCTGGTGGAACTGGTTGTCCGGCCCAAGCGTGGCGATGAGCGTGTTCATCACGATGGCGATCTTCACCACGTCGGGAACGTTCATGCTGCTGTTCATCGCGGCGCTCCAGAACATCCCGGTCGAGGTCGACGAGGCCGCGATGGTCGACGGCGCCACCGCCTGGCAGCGGTTCTGGCGGGTCACCCTGCCCCAGTTGCGGCCGACCATGTTCACGGTCGTGACGCTCGGCCTGATCGGTACCTGGCAGGTGTTCGACCAGATCTACGTCGGAACCCAAGGCGGTCCCGGCAAGACGACGTTGACACCCGCATTCCTGTCGTACGAAGCCTCCTTCGAACGCCAGGACTGGGGCCTGGGCGCGGCAATTGCGTTCATCCTGTTCGCGATCATCGTGATATTCACCTTGATCCAGCGCGTCCTCACCCGCGAACGAGGAGTCTCCCGGCGGCAACGGGCTCGGCTGGTAGCGGCCCGAGGGGGAGGCCCAGCATGACCGACATCCGGGTCGCCGCACCAACAGAGACGCCTCCGGCCGCTCGGGTCGGCCCTCGCCGCGCGCGAGTGAACCCGATCACCGTGTTCCTCTACACGCTGCTCGTCGTCCTCGCCGCGATCTACATCTATCCGTTCCTCGTGCAGGTCGCCACCGGATT
>JACVRX010000039.1 GCA_014534205.1 Jiangellaceae bacterium | reverse complement strand
GCGCTGGACCTTGCCGCCGAGGCGGCCGCCGCGGGCGAGGTGCCCGTCGGCGCGGTGGTGACCCGGGGAGAGTCGATCGTCGCCGAGGCTCGCAACGCCATGCGCGGAAGCCTCGACCCGACCGCCCATGCGGAGATGGTGGCGATCCGCCGGGCGGCGGAAGCTCTCGGCCAGCCTCGCCTCGACGGCTGCACCCTGTGGGTGTCCCTGGAGCCCTGCGCCATGTGCGCGGGCGCCATCGCCCTGTCGCGGCTGGATGCGCTGCGTTTTGCGGCGGAGGACCCGAAAGGCGGCGCTGTCGTCCACGGGCCGCGCGTGTTCAGCCAGCCCACCTGCCACCATCGGCCCGACATTCTGGGCGGCATCGGAGAGGTCGAGGCGGCCGAGCAGCTTCGCGCCTTCTTCGCCGCCCGACGCTCATGAAAAAGGGCGCCGCAACCCGGTGCGGCGCCCTCCTTCGAACCGTGCGAGAATAAACGTCAGCCCTGGAAGGGAACGCCTGCGTCCTCGGCTCCGCCGCGCTGATGCGCCGGGCGGTCGCCGAGGCGACCTGGCACGCCATGCACCGGCTCGTGTTCGGCAGCCGGCTCGCCGACGCGCCGCTGATGCAGGCCGTGCTCGCCGACCTGGCTGTGGAGTCGGAGGCGGCGACGGTGCTGGCCATCCGGCTCGCGGCGACGCTGGACCAGGGTGACGACCCGCAGGAGCGGGCATTGCGGCGGATCGGGTTGCCGCTGGCCAAGTACTGGGTGTGCAAGCGCGCGACGGCAGTCGTCGCGGAGGCGTTGGAGTGCCTCGGCGGCAACGGGTACGTCGAGGACAGCGGCATGCCGCGGCTCTTCCGGGAGGCGCCGCTGAACTCCATCTGGGAGGGCGCGAGCAACATCCAGGCGCTCGACCTGGTACGAGTGCTCACCCGGGAACCAGACGCCCTGGCGGCGTGGCGCGCCGAGGTGGAGACCGCGAAGGGTGCCGACCGGTTCTTAGACGCCGCCGTCGAGGACACGGACCGGCTGCTGCGGGATGTCACTCGGGACCCGGCCGGCTCGACGCACCTCGCCCGCCGGCTTGGCAGCCGGATGGCGGTGCTGCTGCAGGGCTCGTTACTCGCTCGGTTCTCGCCGGCGGCCGTTGCCGATCTGTTCTGTGCGACCAGGTACGACCGAGCCGAGGGAACCTTCGGGGAGCTACCCGCCAGCGTCGACAGCACTGCGGTGCTCGCTCGGGCGACTCCGGAGCCGGAATGATCTGCCCTGCGTGTCGGGACCGGCGCCACGACGAGTGCCTCGCCCCCGCGAAAGGCCGCTCGTGGTGCGACTGCCAGCACCAGCCGCCGCAGCGGCCGGTGGAGCCGGCGACCGGCCACCCATCCCCTTGATCATGTTCCCTGCTGCCGAAGACGGCCGCAAGCATTCATGATCATGCCAACCGGTGCCTCACTACTCCACCGAACAGCCCGCGATGTCGGTGGTGTCGACGACGTTCCGGCCCTCGATCTTGACGATCAGGCGTCCGTCGCAGTCCTGTGTCGAGAGGGTGCCGTCGAACGATGCCGTCGCCGACTGCCCGTCCGTGGTGGTCCCGGCGCACTCCGCTGTGCCGGTGAGCGCCGTCCCGTCCCGATCCAGGTCCGTGGTGCATTCCGGATCGCCGCGCAGCTCGATGTTGGCGTCGGCGAGCCGGTCCCGTACCGCAGCCTCCAGCGCCCTCGCGGCGGCCTCGTTGGTCGCTTGGTCGATCTCCTGCCCGATCTCCGAACATGCCGTCAGCCCAAGCACTGCGGCGGCGAGTACTAGACCCAGGCGTCGAATCATGGCGACCATCCTGACCCAACGTCGCTAGCTAAAACCGCGAGTCACCGCCCTATTTGTCCATTTCTGCCTGGACATACCCAGCGAAGACACCACCACTTTTGAGACACCAGTCCGCATGGTGGACGAACTCTGACGTCCGTGCTGCAGCCGTGCCAGGATCTCGCCATGTCTGCGACTGCCGCATACCTCGTGGCCCGCCGCCACGTGGACTTCGGCCTTGTCTGCAGCATGTGTTGTCAGCCGGTCTGACCGCGCCCTGACCCGTCAGCAGGGCGCGCGGTCGCGCCGGCCGGGTCACCGCACATCGACCCCACCGACGCCGTTCGCGCGCCCCGAATCTCCCGAGGACGTCGCCGATGGCAGTTACCACGGCCACCACCCAGCGCAAGCGCGGCGAGGGCCAATGGGCGGTCGGACACCTCGAGCCGCTGAACCAGAACGAGCGGATCAAGAAGGACGACGACGGCCTGCATGTGCGGGCCAGGATCGAGGACATCTACAGCAAGCGCGGCTTTGCCAGCATCGACCCGGCTGACCTGCGCGGCCGCCTTCGCTGGTGGGGTCTGTACACGCAGCGCCGGCCCGGGATCCCCGGTGGCCGCACCGCACTGCTGGAGCCGCACGAGCTCGACGACGAGTTCTTCATGATGCGGATCCGCATCGACGGCGGGCAGCTCTCCACCGACCAGCTGCGGGTGATCGCCGACGTGTCCACGACGTACGCGCGCGACACCGCCGATGTCACCGACCGGCAGAACGTGCAGCTGCACTGGGTCCGGGTCGAGGACGTGCCGGAGATCTGGCGGCGGCTGGAGGCCGTCGGCCTGTCGACGACCGAGGCCTGTGGCGACGTGCCGCGTGTGGTGCTGGGCTCCCCGGTCGCGGGCATCGCGGCCGCTGAGGTGCTGGATGCGACCTGGGCAGTCGAGGAGATCCATCGCCGCTACATCGGCTCGCCGGAGTTCTCCAATCTGCCCCGCAAGTTCAAGACCGCCGTCAGCGGGCTGCCCGACGTGGTGCACGAGGTGAACGACGTGGCGTTCGTCGGCGTCGTTCACCCCGAGGACGGGCCCGGCCTGGACCTGTGGGTCGGCGGAGGGCTGTCCACCAACCCCAAGCTGGCCCAGCGGGTGGGCGCCTGGGTGCCGCTCGCCGAGGTCCCCGAGGTGTGGGCCGGCGTGGTGCGCATCTTCCGCGACTACGGCTACCGGCGGCTGCGCACCCGGGCCCGGCTGAAGTTCCTGGTCGAGGACTGGGGCATCGAGCGGTTCCGGCAGGTGCTCGAGACCGAGTACCTCGGCCGCCGCCTGGTCGACGGGCCGCCGCCGCCGGTTCCTCCTCAGCCGTACGACCACGTCGGCGTGCATCCGCAGAAGGACGGCCGGCACTACATCGGCGTTGCCCCGCTGGTCGGCCGGGTGTCCGGCACGCAGCTGCGCAAGCTGGCGGACACCGTCGAAGCGCACGGCTCCACTCGGATCCGGACCACGCCGTACCAGAAGCTGGTGATCCTCGACGTCGTGCCGAACCAGGTGGAATCGCTGGTCGAGGCGCTGGACGGCATCGGGCTTTCTGCCCGGCCGAGCGCGTTCCGCCGCTACACCATGGCCTGCACCGGCCTCGAGTACTGCAAGCTCGCCATCGTCGAGACCAAAGGCCTGGCCGCCGCGACGGTGGCGGAGCTGGAACGCCGGCTGGCAGACGTCGCACACCAGCTCGACGCGCCCATCACGTTGAACGTGAACGGCTGCCCGAACTCCTGCGCCCGTATCCAGGTCGCCGACATCGGCCTCAAGGGTCAGATCGTCAAAGGCGAGGAGGGCTTCCAGGTGCACCTGGGCGGCGGCGTCGGGCTCGACGCCGGGTTCGGCCGCAAGCTGCGCGGGCTGAAGGTGACCGCATCCGAGCTGCCGGATTACGTCGAGCGGATCGTCCGCCGATTCGTCGTCAGACGACAGCCGGGTGAACGGTTCGCGCAGTGGATCGGCAGAGCTGCCGAGGAGGAGCTGCAATGAGCGAGGTCCGCGCTGCGATCCTCTACTGCCCGTTCTGCGCCGAGGAAGACCTGCACCCCGTCGAGCAGCACGGAGGCTGGGAGTGCCGGTCGTGCCTGCGCGTGTTCTCCGTCAAGGTCCTCGGCTTGGCGGCGCGAGCGGCGTCGCTCTCCGCCACCGATGCCCGGAGGCAGTCGTGACGCTCGTCGCCGAGAACCTGGAAGGCCTGGCCGGGAACGCGGCGCGCGACCTCGAAGACGCCACCGCGCACGAGATCCTGAGCTGGGCGGCTGAGAGCTTCGGCGAGCGGTTCGTCGTCACGGCGTCGATGGCCGACGGTCTGCTCTCGCACGTCGCCGGCGAGGCGGTGCCCGGCGTCACGGTGCTGTTCCTCGACACCGGCTACCACTTCGCGGAAACCCTCGGCACCCGTGATGCTGTCGCGGCGACCTACCCGGTCGACGTGCAAACGGTCACCCACCCGCTGCGGGTCCCGGAGCACGAGGCCGAGTACGGCCGGCTGTACCAGATCGATCCCGACCTGTGCTGCGCCATCCGCAAGGTATGGCCCCTCGATCGTGCGCTGCGGCCCTACGACGCGTGGGCAAGCGGGGTACGCCGGGCGGAGAGCCCGGCCCGCGCTGACACCCCAGTGGTCGGGTGGGACGTCAAGCGCCGCAAAGTGAAAGTCAACCCGCTCGCCACCTGGACCGACGAGCAGGTCGACCAGTACGTCGCGGAGCACGGCATCCTGGTCAACCCGCTGCGCCAGATCGGCTATGCGTCGATCGGCTGCGCCCCGTGCACCCGGCCCGTGGGCGCGGGTGAGCATCCGCGCGCCGGCCGGTGGTCTGGGTCGGCGAAGAGCGAATGCGGTCTCCACGGATGAGCTCGCCGTCCTACCCGCTACTGCTTGACATCGCTGGCCGCCGGGTGGTCATGGTTGGCGGCGGGCCGGTGGCGGCACGGCGTGCCGCGCCGCTGGTCGATGCCGGTGCTCACATCGTCGTCGTGTCGCCGTACCTGTGCGAGGAGCTGGCCGAGCTCGTTGCGGCCGGCCGGGCGACGTGGTTGCCCCGTGAATATCGCGCCGGCGACCTGGACGGTGCCTGGCTCGCGCACACCGCGACCGGCGACCGACTGACCGACGACGCGGTTACCGCCGCGGCCGAGGCGGCGCGTATCTGGTGCGTACGCGCGGACGACGCGGAACAGTCCAGCGCGTGGACGCCTGCGGTCGCGCGGGTCGGTGACGTGCTCGTTGCGATCAGCGGCGGCCGGGACCCGCGGCGGGCCAGCCGGCTGCGCGACGCGGTGCAGGCGGCAATGGAGACCGGCTCGCTGCCGCTGCGGCGAAGGCGCCGGGACGGCGCCGGATCGGTGGCCCTGGTCGGCGGCGGCCCCGGCGACCCCGGCCTCATCACCACGCGCGGGCGCCAGCTGCTCACCCAGGCCGACGTCGTAGTGGTCGACCGGCTGGCCCCCCGCACACTGCTCGACGAGCTCGACCCCGATGTCGAGATCGTCGACGTCGGCAAGGTCCCGGGCAACCATCCGGTGTCGCAGGACGAGATCAACCGGCTGCTCGTCGAGCACGCGGTCGCCGGCCGGCGGGTTGTCCGGCTCAAGGGCGGTGACCCATTCGTGCTGGGCCGCGGCGGCGAGGAAGCGGCGGCCTGCCGCGCCGCCGGAGTGCCGGTCGAGGTCGTGCCTGGCGTGACGAGTGCGGTCGCTGTGCCGTCTGCGGCCGGGATCCCGGTGACACATCGCGGCCTCGCCGCGCAGTTCACCGTCGTGTCCGGGCACGACGGGCTGGACTGGCCGTCGCTGGCCCGGCTCGACGGCACCTTGGTGCTGCTGATGGGAGTGAGCCGGCTGCGCGAGAGCACCCGTGAGCTGATCGAGCATGGCCGCGACCCGGCGACGCCGGCCGCCGTGGTCGAGGACGGCTACGGTCCGCGCCAGCGGGTCACCGTCGGCACCCTGGCGACGATCGGCGACCTCGCTGACGAGCGCGACGTACGTCCCCCCGCGGTTGTAGTGGTCGGCGACGTGGTGACCCTCGCCGCCCCACCGGTTGATCATGGCGAAGTGGCGCCATAAACCGGACGAAGCAGCTACTCAGCCGTGATCAACGGTTGTCGCGGCTAGGTCGCCGCCAAGCGCTCGCGTTCCTTCTCCACGTCGAACTCTGCGTTCGGCCAGGCCAGGTCCATGCTGCGCAGGCGGTCTACCAGTAGCCGGGTGACCGCCCAGTTGCGGTACCACTTGCGGTCCGCCGGGACGACGTGCCACGGCGCGGCGTCGCTGTTGCACCGCTGCAGCGCGAGCTCGTAGGCCCGTTGGAAGTCGTCCCACAGCACCCGGTCGTCGATGTCTCCCGGGTTGTACTTCCAGTGCCTGGAGGGGTCGTCCAGCCTGGCCATGAGGCGCGCCTTCTGCTCCTCCCGGGAGATGTGCAGCATCACCTTGATCAGCTCACAGCCAGACTCCACCAGCTCCGCCTCGAACTGGTTGATCTCGTCGTACCGTTTTTCGATCGTCCCCGCCTGCGCCAGCCGGCGTACCGGAACGGCGATGACGTCCTCGTAATGGCTCCGGTCGAACACGCCGACTACGCCCGGACCGGGCAGCGCCTGGCGAATCCGCCACAGGAAGCCGCGCCGCTGCTCCTCGGCAGTGGGCGCGCCGAACGCCTTGATGCGTACGCCCTGCGGGTCCATCAGGCCGACCGCGTGACGCATGGTGCCGCCCTTCCCCGAGGTGTCCATGCCCTGCACGACGAGCAGCAGTCGCCGGGTGCCGCCGGTCCTCCCGTGCGCGAACAGCCGTTCCTGCAGCTCCGAGATCGGGGCCGCCAGCGCCGCGAGCGCCTGTTGCCCAGCCGCTTTGTTGCCGGTGAACCCGGGCGTCGACCGGGTGTCGATGGCGGCAAGATCTACCGGCCCGCTGGGTACCCGCAGCAGGTCGGACAGGGCGGCGGACACGGGCTGGTCCGGCGGCGGTTCTCGCCGCTGCGCCTGTTGTCGCGGCAGGTTCCGCTTCTTCGCCACGCTGCCTCCTGCGTGCCGCGACCGGCGGGTGATCGTGCAGCCTACGTGGTTGATTCGCGGCTCAACGCCACCAGCCGGCTGATCGCCCGGAAGTACTTCTTCCGGTAGCCGCCAGCGAGCAGTTCCGGTGTGAACAGCTGGTCCAGCGGCACCCCGCTCACGACGGCCGGCACCGCCCGGTCGTACAGCCGGTCGGCCAGGACCACCAGCCGCAGCGCCGTCGCCTGGTCGTCCAACGTGCGCAGGCCGCGTATGTGCACCCGGCGTACGCCGTCCACCAGCGAGCCGTACTGGGACGGGTGGATTGACCGCAGGTGGTCACAGAGCTCGCTGAAGTCGTCGAGCGTGCCGCCAGAAGCCTCGGCCATCGCCAGTAGCCGGTCGTCGGTGACCGGCGCCGGTGCGACCGGCAGGCCGCGGTGCCGGTAGTCCTCGCCGTCGATACGGACGACGTCGAACTTGGCGGACACCGACTGGATCTCGCGCAGGAAGTCCTGCGCCGAGAACCGCCCTTCGCCGAGCTTGCCCGGCAACGTGTTGCTGGTGGCGGCGAACCGGACGTCCGCGTCCGCCAGCCGGCTGAGCAGCGTGGAGACGAGCACCGTGTCGCCCGGGTCGTCGAGCTCGAACTCGTCGACGCACACCAGCCGGCACCGCGACAGCAGCTCGACCGTCTGGGGAAATCCGAGCGTCCCCGCAAGGTGCGTGAGCTCGACGAAGGTGCAGAAGATCCGCTGTTCCCGTAACAGCGGCGCGGCATGCCAAAGCGATGCCAACAAGTGCGTTTTCCCCACGCCGAACCCACCGTCGAGATAGATACCGGGCCGGTGTTCCGGCGCAGCCGCACGTCGCAGCCAGCCACGCCGGCGGCTCGCTCCATCAGTCCTCGCCGCGAACGCGCGCACCGCCTGGACGGCGAGTGTCTGCGTCGGCTGTCCGGGGTCCGGCAAATAGGTCTCGAACCGCACCGCGTCGAACCGCGGCGGTGGCGCCAGCTGCGCGAGCAGCGTCTGGGCGGTCACCTCCGGCCGGTGGTCGACGAGACGCGCGGGCATGCGTCGCAGGCTACGGGTCTGGTGGGATCTGCCGGTGCGGAGAATCTTTCCCACCCCCGCCACGGTGGACGACGCCGCGCTGGTGGCCGCGTACGAGTACCCCGTGGGCGGCAGGTGGTTGCGCGCGAACATGGTCGCCAGCCTCGACGGCGCGGCGCAGGGCTCGGACGGCCGTTCGGGCACGCTGGCCTCGCCCGGCGACAAGCACGTCTTCCAGCTGCTCCGCGCGATGGCGGACGTGATCCTGGTCGGAGCCGGGACCGCTCGCACCGAACGGTACGGCCCGGCGCTCCCGTGGCCAGACCACGCCGCTCGCCGGAAAGCACTTCGCCAGTCGCCCACACCGCCGATCGCCGTCGTCAGCGGCCGGCTGGCGCTCGACCCGGGCGGGCCGCTGTTCTCGGGCGTCGGCGAGCCGACGATCGTGCTCACCACTGAGCGGGCGCCCGCGGTCCGGAGGGCGCGGATCGCTGCGGTTGCAGACGTGCTCGTGCTCGGTGAGCACCAGGTGGACCTGGCCAGCGCAGTTACGGCGCTGGCCGGACGCGGCCTGACCCGGATGCTCTGCGAAGGCGGGCCGTTGCTGCTGGGCAAGCTTGTCGCCGAGGGCCTGGTGGACGAGCTCTGCCTCACGTTCGCGCCGGTGCTGCGCGGCGGATCCGCATCGCGGGTACTCAACGGTCCGCCGGTACCCGACGTCGCCATGCACCTGGTGCACATCCTGGAAGAGGACGGAAACCTGATCACCCGCTGGATCCGAAGCAGCAGAATGGACTGATGCACCTTCCGGTGATGCCGCCCATCGCCCCGATGCTCGCGAGGTCGGTATCGACGATCCCGGACGTGGGCCATGTCGAGCCGAAGTGGGACGGGTTCCGCACGATCGTCTTCCGCGACGGAGACGAGGTGGAGCTCGGCAGCCGCAACGAGCGGCCGATGACGCGCTACTTTCCAGAGGTAGTTGCCGCGGTGAAGGACAACCTGCCCGAGCGTTGCGTGGTCGACGGCGAGATCGTCGTCGTCCGCGGCGACCGGCTGGACTTCGACGCCCTTCAGCAACGCATCCACCCAGCGGCCTCGCGGGTAAACCTGCTCGCCGCCGAGACACCCGCGTCGTTCATCGCCTTCGACGTACTAGCGACCGGCGACGAATCGCTGATGGAGACCCCGTTCGGCGAGCGCCGCACCCGGCTGGAATCGGCTCTCGCGGCCGCCGCGCCGCCGGTGCACGTCACCCCAGCCACCAGCGACATGGCCGTCGCGCAGGAATGGTTCCG
This sequence comes from Jiangellaceae bacterium, assembly GCA_014534205.1. Taxonomy (GTDB): domain Bacteria; phylum Actinomycetota; class Actinomycetes; order Jiangellales; family Jiangellaceae; genus JACVRX01. The sequence continues at coordinate 6,633 of JACVRX010000039.1, read as the reverse complement.
GATCTTCGAGGGCGCCGGCCTGGACGGCGTCGTCGCCAAACCCGTGGACCTGCCCTACCTGCCGGACAAACGGATGATGTTCAAGGTCAAGCACGAGCGCACCGCGGACTGCGTCGTCGCCGGCTTCCGCTGGCACAAGAGCGGCCCGGTGATCGGCTCGCTGCTCCTCGGCCTTTACAAGGACGACGGCCGTCTGCAGCACGTCGGAGTGTCAGCGTCGTTCCCGATGAACCGGCGGGTCGAGCTAGTTACGGAGCTTGCCGCGTACCGGATGGACGACCCGACCGGTCATCCGTGGGAGGAGTGGGCTGTCGCTGAGGCACATCAGAGTGGCCGGCTGCCCGGGGCGGTGTCCCGTTGGAACGCCAAGAAGGACTTGTCCTGGCTGCCGGTGCGCCCGGAGCTGGTCGTGGAGGTCGCGTACGAGCGGATGGAGGGAAACCGGTTCCGGCACACGGCGCGGTTCCGTCGTTGGCGCCCCGACCGCGATCCGCGATCGTGTACCTACGAGCAGCTCGAGCGACCCGTCGAGTTCGACCTCGCCGAGGTGCTCAACGCCGGCCGGGTGAGGCCCGCTTGACGGTGCCAGAAGGGAGTGCGATGTACGACGTCGTCGTGCTGGTGGAGCAGCCGGTGACCGACTGGGACGCTCGGCAGATCACCGCGCTGCACCACGACGCACCGGAGCCGGTTCACTATCACGTGCTGATCCCGGTCGAAGACGCCGCGTCGCGGGTCGAGGCGACCATCGGATCGCTCGCAGCGAGCGAGGTGATGGGAACGGGTGCGCTCTACGTCGACGAGGCGGATCTCGAACGGGTCCACGAGGAGGTCCGGGCCGCTGGTGAGCGTGCGCTCGCCGAGTCGGTGCGGGCCTTCCAGGACGTGGGTGCCGAGGCCAGCGGCGAGCTCACGGCCGAGGACCCACTGGAGCGCCTGGCCACCTTGGTGCGCCGGCGCAACGCCGCGGAGGTCGTGATCCTGACGCGCCCACACATCATCGCCGAGTTCTTCCATGTCGACTGGGCCAACCGGGCGCGGCGCAGACTCGATGTCCCCGTCCTGCACCTGGTTGCCCAGTCGGAGCCGGACTGGGAATCCGAGGTCGAGGACGAAGAAACCGGCCGCGAGCCGCCGCCGTGATCGACTTGTCGCAAATGGCGCGGCACGCCGACGGCGCCGCAACTTCTGCCCCGTCGATCTTGACTGGCTAACGCGGCCGGTCGCGGTCCTTGCTCGGCTGCACCCACTCGGACCGGACCGTGGTTGTCCCGTTCGGCCGGTCCCGCTTGCCTTCAGGAGCTGACGAAGGAGACGTCTTCGATAAAGGTGCCGTCTGGGCAGGTGACATCTAGATCCGTGACCGTCGCCGAGGTGAGCCCTTCTGTGTCGACGGCGTACGTGATCAGGTAGTGGACCACGGTTCGGTCGGAGGGCCCCACTACACCGTCGGGACGACTCGTGACCGTGAAGTCGCCGCTCAGCTCCGCAGCGCTGGGTCGACCCACCAGCACAACGCGGTTCCTGCTGTCGCCGCTGACGTCGTACACCCAGTCAGGGTCTCCGAGTGTGGGCAGGGCCGGGTCGTATTCCGGGTCGGTGGTGTCGTAGCCGTACCAATACCAAAGATGTGGGGAGGTCATCACCCGCAGCGTCACTCGATCGTGGTGCGCCCGACGGATGATCTCCAGGCGAATCCAGCCTCCGGCAGTGGTGTATTCAACGGCTGCGCACGGGCTGGTGAAGGCGATCGAGACCGGTTGGGTGTACTCGACGTCCGGAGCCGGAGCGGCGACCGCCTCGGCGACGCCGACCGCGCAACTGAGCGTCGCTATCAGCGGGATGACAACGACTCTCTCCAGAACACCCACTAATCGCCTCCCGTCGCTGGAGGACAAACCGAGTCCATACTGTGCCCCCATCGGAGTGGCGGCGCATCCTCACTGGCGGCCGGGCGTGTCCGCGCCGCCAGTGTCCCGGCACGCCGAGGCGTGTTTGGCCTGCCCTGTGGGAAATGGCAAGGCTCGAAGTCGGCGGGGAAGGTGAGTGGCCCGCCCTACGCCCCCGCAGGGCGGGGTTACTCGTCGTGGCGCAGGTCAGACCCAGGCAGTTACCGGGAGGATGCCGTGGCGGTCGGCCTTCCGTTCGTAACAAGAGCACGCTGGCCTGATTGGTCAGGGTCGATCCGGGTCCTCTGACACCCCCCGGGCCCGGACCGACCCTCAACGGAAGCTCAACGGACCGCGCGGGCGTTGGGTTCAGAAATCTCCCAAGACGAACGCTTGTTCGATACTGAGCCCACGGACACGTCCGAAGCGCACCGTCGCCAGCAGAGTCGATGGGCTGGTCCCCCGACCAGGTGATTGTCAACGGCACCGCTGCGAAGGTGACCAAGCACCGCCTCGAGCCACCGGTCCCGATTACCCACCCGGATTCTTTGGGACCGCGAGCCGTAGTCTTCGCTTTCGGCTCGGTGAGGTCGTCAGCGTCCCGCCTGGGTCCCGACTTTCGGTGAGGACCACGCCCAGGGTCTCTGTGCGGTTCCTACCGAGCCCACCTCGGAGACGGGCTTGTGGCAGCTCGGGCATTCGATGGTAACGGTCCCGGTCATCTCCGGTTTCTGCTCTGCGGCGGTCATACTCGGTCTCCTGGTCGAAGTCGATTGACGGCTTCGCGGGCGCGCAGGTCTGCGCTGCTGGCCCCATATCGCTCCAGCATCACGTCCGACGATCAGCCGACCAGCCGCTGGAGGTCGCGTTCCTACCCACCGGCGAGCAGGAAGTCGTGCGCGAACGTGTGGCGGAACCGGTGCGGGTTGAGCTGCTTCAGTCCCGCCATGAGGGGTGAGCAGGTCGCGGACACCGTCTGATGACAGCGGTCCACGCTGCGACAGGAACAGGGCAGGCGAGTGCGCGCAACGGTGCGAGCGCCGTTCCCGCAAGTAGCGGTCCAACGCTCGGGCGGTCCGCGCACGAAGTACACCCGGCGTGTCTTGTGGCCCTTGCCGGTAACGATGACGAGCTCGTGGTTCAGGTCCAGGGTGTCCAGGGTGATCCCGCGCACTTCGGAGCCGTGGCAACCGGGTGTCCAGCAGGAACCGGATGACGGCCTCATCCGGCGGTCGACCAGCGTCTTGCCCTGGCACGCCTTGAGCACCGGAGCGAGCTCGGAGTCGTCGAGGACAGGCACCCGGCTTGTCGACCGCGGGGGACTTCCATACCAGCCGTCGGGGTCGGCGTCGATCTCCCCGGCTAGTAGCCAGCGGCAGAACCGGCGCAGCCCTTGTACCGAGTCTGCACGGTGCTCGGCTCGTGCTTATCCGCCAGATTCCGGCCCTCCGGCGACGACGACGAGAGACCGAAGATGCCATTTTGTCACGGTATGGCTGGTCCGAGCCTGGTCCGGGTGAAACGCAACTGCCTGATCCCCGTACAGCGCATCCAAGGATGTCCTCGCCCGCGCAGGCATGGTCGCGTGCCCTGACAAGGCCGGCATAGGCGCGATCTCGAAGGTTGTATCGGCTGCAGATCTTGTGACTGAGGTTGCGACGAAGTCGACGCGCCGGCTGGACCTTCTGCGCGAAGCCAGGACCAATCCCAACGATCTCTCTAAACGCGGGAGCTGGGGCACTGTACGGAAAGAACTCAAACTCAACCGGTATCTTCCCAGTTCCGCGGGTTGATGCGACTTGGCTGCACCCGAGGCGGCTCGCCCGGCATCTTCGGGTAGTTCGGCGGGTACGGCAGATCTCCCAGCCCGCCCGCCTCGTCGCGTTCGGCCAGCTCCAGCAGGGGTTCGAGCGTGTGGTGCACATCGTCGATCGAGGCGTGCGGGTCGCCGCGTTTGGCAAGCCGCGCCGTGACAGTGCGTACGGTGAAGTCGGCTGGTTCGACGTCGGGCAACTCATCCCACGTCACCGGCGTCGAGACGGTGGCGCGCGGCGTGCGCCGGGCCGACCAGGCCGAGGCGATCGTCCGGTCGCGGGCATTCTGGTTGTAGTCGATGAACACGGCCTGACCGCGCTCTTCCTTCCACCACGAGGTCGTGACCAGCCTCGGCGCTCGGCGTTCCACGGCGCGGGCGAACGCGATCGCGGCGCGGCGCACCTGCACAAACGTCCACCGGGGCTGTAATCGCAGGTAGACGTGAATACCCCGGCCACCGCTGGTCTTGGGGAAGCCGGTGTAACCCAGCTCGGCCAGCAACGGGCGGACCGCATCCAGCGCTACCTTGCGGGCGTCCGGAAAGCCGGTCCCGGGCTGCGGATCCAAGTCGATACGCATTTCATCGGGGTGATCGACGTCGTCGGCGCGCGTGTGCCATGGGTGGAACGTGACGGTGCCCAAGTTCGCCGCCCAGGCGACGTCGGCAGGCGAGGTAACGCACAGCGCGTCCGCCGAGCGCCCGGAAGGGAACGTGATCCGGGCGGTACGCACCCAATCCGGCGCAAATTTGGGGAACCGCTTCTGGTAGACCTCCTCGCCGTCGACGCCCTCGGGGAACCGCTGCAGATACGTCGGCCGGCGAAAGAGGGCACGCAGGATTGCGGGGCCCACGCCGACGTAGTGCTCGACCAGCTCCCGCTTGGTAACGCCGGATGCCGGGAAGTAGACCTTGTCCGGGTTGGTGATCTTGATGTCGCGCCCGTCGACGTGGATCTGAACAGACGGCGCCGCCACGCCTGCCACGCTAGCGGCTTGGCGGGCAAACAAATGCTTGCACGCTCGAACAAGAGCGACTCGCCGCCAACGCGACGGATACGGTCGGGTACATGGCATACGACGTTCAGAAGACCGAGGACGAGTGGCGCGCTGAGCTGTCGCCGGAGGAGTACTACGTGTTGCGCCAGGCCGGCACGGAGCGGCCGGGCTCGAGCCCGCTGGAGGCGCTCGACGACCGTCCGTACATGTACGCGTGCCGGGCTTGCGGTGCGGAGCTGTTCCGGAGTGGGACGAAGTTCGAATCACACTGCGGCTGGCCCTCCTTCTATGCGCCGCTGGCCGAGGACCGCGTCGAATACCTCGAGGACCGCTCCCTGGGCGGGGTCCGCACCGAGGTGCGCTGCGCCCGGTGTGGCTCCCATCTGGGCCACGTCTTCTCTGGTGAGGGTTACGGGACCCCCACCGACCTGCGGTATTGCATCAACGGCATCGCGCTGTTCCGCGCGCCCGACCCGGCGGCCGAGACCACGGCGCCCTAGCAACAACCGCCGTGGACGTGCACACGGCCGGCTTCGATCAGCTCGACGCCGCCACCCTCTACCGGCTGTTGAAACTGCGGGTAGACGTGTTCGTCGTCGAGCAGCGGTGCGCGTACCCGGAACTTGACGGGCGCGACACGGACCCAGGAACCATGCACGTCTGGACGGCGTGGGCTCCCGACGGCGACCCGGTCGGCTATCTGCGGATCCTGACCGAGGCTGACGGCGGCACCCGGATCGGGCGGGTCGCCGTCGCGCCGACGGCTCGCGGTGCCGGCGTCGCCCGCGCGCTGATGAGCGCGGCGCTCTCGCTCATCCGGGACCGTGGCTGCGTGCTCGACGCGCAGGCACACCTGGTGGATTTCTACCGGGGCTTCGGGTTTTCCGAGGCCGGGCCGCAGTACGTCGAGGACGGGATACCGCATGTGCCGATGCGCCGGGCCGGCGACGGTTAGCGGTTACGGGAGAGCGGCGAGGATGTCCCCGATTGGCCTGCGGCGGCCGGTGTAGAAGGGCACCTCCTCACGGACGTGCCGCCGGGCTGCCGAGGCACGCAGGTGCCGCATCAGGTCCACGATCCGGTGCAGCTCGTCGGCCTCGAAAGCGAGCAGCCACTCGTAGTCGCCCAGCGCGAAAGAGGCGACGGTGTTCGCGCGGACATCGGGGTAGTCGCGAGCCATCATGCCGTGTTCGGCCAGCATTCCTCGGCGTTCCTCGGCCGGCAGCAGGTACCAGTCGTAGGAGCGCACGAACGGGTATACGCACAGGTACCCGCGGGGTTCCTCCCCGGCCAGGAACGCCGGCACGTGGCTCTGGTTGAACTCCGCCGGGCGGTGCAGACCGGCCTGCGACCATACCGGCCGTAGCTGGCGGCCCAGCCTGGTACGCCGGAACCAGTGATACGCCTCCTGCAGGTCGTCCGCGGTGGGTGCATGCCACCACACCATCAGCTCGGCGTCGGCCCGCAGCCCGCCGACGTCGTAGGTGCCGCGCACCACGACGTCCTTGCCGGCTAGCTCCGCGAACAGGTCGCCGACCTCGGCGGCAAGGCCGGCCCGGTCTCCGTCGCCCAGTGGTTCTGGCAGCTGGAAGACCGACCACATCGTGTAGCGGAGCATCTCGTTGACGTCCCGCGCGCTACGCATGGCCGGCTCGCTCATGCTCCCGATACTGGCACGCGCCGCAGGGTGCGCAGGACCGTGTTGGCGGCCCGCTGGCCGCTCGCCACGCACGCCGCGACGCCGACGCCCTGGTAAACAGCTCCGCAGACCGCCAGGCCGGGAACCGCCTCGACGGCCGAGACTGTCCGCAGCATGCGCTCTGCGTGGCCGACGGCGTACTGCGGCAGCGCCCCGCCCCACCGGCAGACCAGCGCGTCGACCGGTGCACCGGTCACCCTCATTGCCGCGGCAAGCTCTGCGCGGGCGGTCGGC
>JACVRX010000088.1 GCA_014534205.1 Jiangellaceae bacterium | reverse complement strand
TGGTGTGTCGATCTCGGCCTGGTAGCAGGTCTTGCTCTGCCCGAGCATGGTGGCCGCGGCGAGTGTGTGCCGCCACGGTCCGGCGAGCAGCTCCGCTGCCTTCAAGAAGATGGCGGCTCGATCGTCGTACGACATGCGCTGCCACTCAGGTGCCGCCGCGCGGGCTGCCTCTACGGCGTCCCGAACGTCGTCAGCCGTGGCGTTGCCAAGCGCGCCCAGTACGGCGTCCTTCCGGTGCGGCTGCACCACGTCGATGGTTTCGCCGCTGCCGAGCCGCTGCTCGCCACCGATCGTCATGGTGAACTGAACTCGCTCGCTGGCCAACTGCTTCAGCCGTGCCTCGAGCGCGCTGCGTTCCGCGCTGCCGGCCGCGAAACTGTGCGGGGGTTCGTTGACGGGAACCGGGACGTTCGTGACGGCGTCGAACATGTTCATGCCACCCTTCGACGAAGATGCGTTCTAGCGGCCGACGAGGGCGCGCAGAAAGAAGATCAGGTTGGACGGACGTTCGGCCATCCGCCGCGTGAGATACGGGTACCACGCGGAGCCGAAGGGGATGTAGACGCGTACCCGGTAGCCGTGTTTCGCAAGGTCCTCTTGGAGATTCCGGCGGATCCCGTATAGCAGCTGAAACTCGAAATCCTTGGGGCTCTTACCCGCCTGGGCCGCTGCCTTGCGCGCATAGTCGATCAGGTCGCTGTCGTGCGTACCAAATGCGGGATTGGTGCCGTGCTCGAACAGCCAGTCGGTGAGAAATTTGAACTGCGCCCTGATCTCTTGCTTCCCCTGCAGCGCGACCTCGACAGGCTCCGCGTAGGCACCCTTGACGAGTCGGACCCGTGGCTTCAGCGATGCCATGGTTTCGAGATCAAGCGGGGTGCGACGCAGGGCCGCCTGAATGGCCAGCCGGGTCTGCGGATGCTTGCTCGCCGCCTCCCGGAACAGGTCGAGGGTGTCGGAGACCAGGCTGCTGTCCTCCATGTCGATCTCGACCGGGACGCCCACGCCCGCTGCACGGTCGAGGATCTCGTTCAGGTTCGCCACGCAGGCGGCTCGGTCCACCGTCTGCCCCAGCTGGGAGAGCTTGATGGAGATCGTGGCGTCCAACCCGCGGGTGGGTATCGCGTCGGTGACCTCCTCGTACTGCTCGACGGCGTGTGTCGCACCGGCAAGGTCTGTGACGCCTTCACCAAGTAGGTCGAGGATGGCGCCGATCTCGTGCGAGTTGAGCTCGGCGGCAGCGTCCAGCGCCTCGTCGAGCCGTTCGCCGGCCACGAACCGGTGCGAGACTCGGCGGGCGATGGGATTCTCGGTGACCTGCCGCTGGAGGCGAGGGCTGCCCGAAGCCCACACCAAGACCCGGTTGACCATCGTGCCTCCTGTCCGTCGATGTCACCGTGTGTGCGCTCACATGCCCTCGGTGGCGTACCCCTCCTCCCGAACTCGGCGGATGAGCTCCGGGTCGAGTGGTCCCTCTCCGACCGCGGCGTCCACCTCGAGTTCGGCGGCCGGCCCGTGCTCGTGCATCCAGGCGTCTGCTCGGGTCTCCGCGGCGATCCCTGGTTCGGTCAGGTGAGCATCCCCGATGGCCCTGCGCTGCAAGGCGAACGCCACCAGGACGACGGCCCAGGCAAGCAGGCTCAAGAGGATCTGCGAGCGGGTGCCCTCCCTGACGAACATCGACACGAGCACGCCAACAATCGCGGCCGCCGTCAGCAGTGTCAGTACGGGGTAGAACCACATCTTCACCCGGAGCCGCTCGGGCGGGACCATCCGCCGCATCCGGAGCTGCGAAAGGCAAATCAGCAGATAGACGAACAGGATGATCGCGCCGGAGGAGTTGAGGAGGAACAAGAACACCTGATCCGGGGACACGTACGCGGCGATCACACAGGCGAAACCGACAACCGAGGACGCCAGGATCGACCACATGGGTACGCCCCGCGCGCTGACCTGGAGCATGCGCTGCGGCGCCTCCCGGCGGGCCGCGAGCACAAACAACATTCGCGACGCCGTGTAGAGCCCGGAGTTCAGGCACGAGAGCACTGCCGTCAGCACGACAAAGTTCATGATCTCGGCCGCCGCTGGGATACCCATCTCCTCCATGGCCGCCACATACGGCGAGTCCCCTAGCCGGGTGGAGTTCCACGGCAGGATGGTGGCAAGCAAGAAGATCGAGCCAACGAAGAAGACGGTGATTCGCAGCACGACGGAGTTCGTGGCCTTGACGATGGCCCGCTCCGGCTCGTCCGATTCTGCCGCCGCAATGGTGGCAATCTCGGCACCAACCATCGAGAAGATGACAATGACGATGCCGGAGAACAACGCCCCAGTCCCATTGGGGAAGAAGCCGCCGTGCTCGGTGAGGTTCGAAAAGTCGAGGTCGCGGCCCGGCCACAAACCGAGCACGAAAAGTGCGCCCAGTGCGATGAAAGCCACGATCGTGACGACCTTGACTCCTGCGAACCAGTATTCGAACTCTCCATAGGAGGTCACCGAGAACAGGTTGGTCCCTGTCATCAGCACCATGAGGATCAGGGCCATAACCCATAGCGGAACATCAGGTAGCCAACGCTGCAGGATGCCGGCACCGGCCACTGCCTCGAACCCGACCACGATGACCCAGAAGTACCAATACAGCCAACCGACGCTGAAGCCTGCCCACCCGCCGAGGGATTGCCGGGCATAATCCGCGAAGGAACCCGTGGACGGGTTTGCCACTGCCATCTCGCCCAGCATGCGCATTACCATGACGATAAGTACGCCGGTAATGGCATACGTCAGAAACGCCGCCGGACCTACCTCACCAATAATGGCGCCAGATCCGACGAACAAGCCGGCACCGATGACGCCGCCGATCGCGATCATCGTAAGGTGGCGCTGCCTGAGGCCCCGTTTCAGGCTTTCCTCACCTGGTCCGTGCGCCATGGTCAACTCCATCCGCAAACGGCACCCGCAAGGTCCTTGCCATTGATTCCAATCATGCCGCAGACGGGACGGTCGGGCCAGGGATCGGATAGATTGCGACATCTTCTTCTGCAATCCCAACTGCCACCCGCGGAACGGGTGCGGGGTGATTCACTTCTCGGGAGAGTGTCCGACGTTCATCCGGCGACGGTCGGCAGTCGAATCGTCGCGAGATGATTCTTGGGCTGCTCCTTGGCTACGACCCGTCGTATCTGCGGCTGGACGAGTGACTGGACACCGAGCTACGGAACCGGTGACGAGTTCACCATGGTGGACTTGCGGACCGCGGCTGGAGTCGTCGCGACGATGTCCGGATGTGGCTCGTGCGACGGAGTGCGCACCAGGGCAACCGTGGCGGCAAGCAGGGCAACCGCAGCGGCGGACCAGGCCACGTCCAGCCCGAACTGACGAGCCAGCACCGACAGGCCCAACGCACTCGCCACGCCACCGAGCTGCAGCAACATCGAGTCGATGGACAGCAGGGTGGCTCGCTCTGCGGCGCCGACCCGCGCATGCAGCAACTCCGCGCGCAGCGGGTGCGCCAGGCCGAACCCGAGGAAGAGCAGCACGTAGCCTGCGCCGGTCGTCACCAACCCGACCATCCCGGACAGCTCTGCGGTCGCGGCCAGCCCGCCGAGTGACCCGGCCGCGAGCAGGCCGGCCGCCACGGTGGCTCGCCACGTCACCCCCCGGAAGAGCCGGGCCAGCGGAGCGGCCAACGCGGCGCCCACCGCGCTGGCCAGGAACCCGCCGGCTGCTACGGCGGCGTAGCCGGCGGTGCCGGTCTCCGCGCCGCCGGTGAGTGTTGCGAGCCGGCCAGGAGTGAGCAGCTCGATGGCATTGAGCGCGACGCCCAGCGCGAGGGACACTGCGAGGAGACGGGTCAGCGAACGACTGCGCAGCCCGAGCCGGGCACCGCTGAGCACGGTCGCCGGTACGGCTCGCAGGACCGCGACTGGGCGCTGCCGGCGGCCCGGCCGCCGCGGCTCGGTCATCCAGACCGCCACGACGGCGAACAACGTGGCGCCGGCGACGGCGGCACAGACCATCGGCGCCGCCAGCGCGGCAACCGGCCAGCTGGACGGCACCAGCAACGGCAGCCCGCCGCCGGTCAGCGTCCCCAGCGCGAGAGCCGCGGACCCGGCGGCCGATCCGCGCGACAGGCCAGCCCGCAGGTCGCCCTCCGGGTCGCCTGCATGCACTGTGTCGACGTACCAGGCTTCGGCCGGACCGCTGGACAGGGAGCGAGCGAGGCCTTTGGTCACGGAGAGCACGAGGAACTGAACGGCCGTCGTGGCGAGTGCCATCGCTGCGAAGCTGGCCGTCGTCAACGCCGCGGAGGCCAGGAGCACGCCGCGGCGGCCGATCACATCGGCGAGGCCCCCGGTGGGCAGCTCCATGAGCACGGTGACGGCGCCGTACACCGCGAACACCGTGCCGATCGTCACGACGTCCAGGCCGCGTTCCCGCATGAGCAGGACGAACGCCGGCATGCCGAGCCCGGCGGGCAGCCAGGTCAGTGCGCTGATAACCACGTAGCGACGGCGGGCGGCGGCCGGGCTGATCACGTCGGGTACTCCCGCACCGGGTAGCCGGCCAGCCAGATAGCCACCCGCTCGGCGTCTGGGGCAGCGTCATCGCGGGCCTCGTACTGCCGGATCAGCGTCACCACCTGGTTGTGCAGCGCGGTGAGCGACGCCGGGCTCAGCCGGGCGAGCAGGTCCGACATCCCCGCGGCGTCGCGCCACGCGTTGTCCCATTCCTGGGCAACGAACTGGGTGGCCGTGCGGTCCAGGTTGGCGCGCTGGCGATCGCGTATGAGCGCGATCGCCGCCTGGCCTTCCTCGTCGTCAGCGAAGTCGGAGTCGCGCCAGCTGGTGAACTCGTGCACCGCCCGCCAGCGCCGGTCCCGCGCATTCGGCTGGTCCGGGTCGGGTTCCACGAAGCCGAACCGGGCCAGCTGGCGCAGGTGGTAGCTGGTCGATCCGCTGCTTTCGCCGAAGCGTCGACCCAGTTGGGACGCCGTCGCCGGGCCGTCGGCTCGCAGCGCTGCGAGCAGTCGGACTCGTAACGGGTGGGCGACGGCGCGCAGCGCCGCGGGGTCGCGGACTCGGCGAGTGTTGGGTGCCGCCATGGGGGCAGCATAGCTATTGCAAAGGACATTTGCAAAGCCACTTTGTGATTTGCCCGGAACACACCGTCGAACCGGCCCGTTTGACACGGACGGTTGGTCGAGCCCCACACTCACCCTCGCAGCACGCGAAGGAGCTTCCCCACAGTGATCCGTGCGAAGAGCGGCGCCCCGCGCCGCCTGGTCATCGTCGAGTCGCCTGCCAAGGCCAAGACGATCGCCGGGCTGCTCGGCCGTGGCTACGTCGTCGAGTCGTCGCTCGGGCACATCCGCGACCTGCCGTCGAAGAAGACAGAGGTGCCGGCGGCCCAACGGGACCGGTTCGGCGACCCGGTCGGCGTCGACGTCGACGGCGGCTTCGTGCCGCTGTACGTCGTCCCGGCGGGACGCTCCAAGGAGCAGGTCCGCAAGCTCAAGGCGGCGTTGAAGGATGCCGACGAGCTGCTGCTCGCGACCGACGAGGACCGGGAAGGCGAGGCGATCGCCTGGCACCTTCGCGAGGAGCTCCGCCCCAAGGTTCCGGTACGCCGCATGGTGTTCCACGAGATCACGCCCGATGCCATCCAGGCGGCCGTGCAGAGTCCGCGGGACATCGACGAAAACCTGGTGGACGCCCAGGAGACCCGCCGCATCGTCGACCGGCTCTACGGCTACGAGGTTTCGCCGGTGCTCTGGCGCAAGGTGATGCAGGGCTTGTCCGCCGGGCGGGTGCAGAGCGTCGCCACCCGGCTGGTAGTCGACCGGGAGCGGGAGCGCATGGCGTTCCGCGCGGCCGACTACTGGGACCTGGTGGCGACGCTGGACACCGAGTCGGCGGACGAGCCGCGCACGTTTGACGCCCGGCTCGCGACCGTGGACGGCAGGCGCGTGGCGGCCGGACGGGACTTCGACTCGTCCGGGCAACCGAAGGACCGGTCGGGCAACGTCGTGGTGCTGGACGGGCCGCGAGCGCACGCGCTGGCCTCCGGGTTGCGCGGCGTGCCGTTCCAGGTGCGCGCGGTGGAGGCCAAGCCGTATCGGCGCAGCCCGTACGCGCCGTTCCGCACCACCACACTGCAGCAGGAGGCGGCGCGCAAGCTCGGGTTCGGCGCAGCGCGCACCATGCAGGTCGCTCAGCGGCTGTACGAGGGTGGCTACATCACCTACATGCGCACCGACTCGACCACGCTCTCGGACGGTGCGGTCGCGGCGGCTCGGGCTCAAGTCGGCGAGCTCTACGGTCCGGAGTACCTGCCGGAGACGCCGCGCAGGTATGAAAGCAAGGTCAAGAGCGCGCAGGAGGCGCACGAGGCGATCCGGCCGGCCGGCGACAGGTTCCGCACCCCGGCTGAGACCGGGCTCACCGGCGACGAGTTCCGGCTGTACGAGCTGGTGTGGATGCGCACCGTCGCCTCGCAGATGCGCGACGCGGTGGGCCAGACGGTCAGCGTGCGCGTCGGAGCCACGGCCAGGTCCGGGGAGGATGCCGAGTTCGTCGCCACCGGCAAGACCATCACGTTCTTCGGCTTCCTGAAGGCGTACGTCGAGGGAGCCGACGACCCGGAGGCGGAGCTCGATGACCGGGAGCGGCGGCTGCCCGCGCTTTCCGAGGGCCAGCAGCTGCACGCGGAATCGGTGACGGCGGAGGAGCACTCCACCAAGCCGCCGGCCCGTTACACCGAAGCCACGCTGGTCAAGGAGCTGGAGGAGCGCGACATCGGCCGGCCCTCGACCTACGCGACCATCATTCGGACCATCCTGGACCGCGGGTATGTCTTCAAGAAGGGCACCGCGCTGGTCCCGTCGTGGCTCGCGTTTGCGGTGGTACGGCTGCTGGAGCAGCACTTCGGCTGGCTGGTCGACTACGAGTTCACCGCGCGGATGGAGGACCGGCTCGACGAGATAGCCGCCGGGCGGGCCCACCGGCAGACCGAGCTGGCCCGGTTCTGGAGCGGCGAGAACGGCTTCGAGGGCCTGAAACACCTGGTCGACAACTTGGGGGAGATCGACGCGCGCGGTATCTCGTCGTTCCCGCTCGGCGACGGGATCGTGGTTCGGGTCGGACGGTACGGGCCGTACGTCGAGGACGCCGAGGGTAACCGCGGCAGTGTCCCGCCCGAGCTGCCGCCGGACGAGCTGACGCTGCAGCGGGCTGCCGAGCTGCTTGCGGCGGGCACCGGCGAGCGGCAGCTCGGCGTGAACCCTTCTACTGGACGGACGGTTGTCGTCAAGGCCGGCCGGTACGGCCCGTACGTCACCGAGGTGCTCCCCGACGACGCGCCGGCCGCCGAGAAGCCGCCCACGGCGTCGCTGCTCGCGTCGATGTCGCCGGAGACCGTGACGCTGGACGACGCGCTGCGGCTGCTGTCCCTGCCGCGCGTAGTAGGCGCGGACGCGTCCGGTGCCGAGATCATCGCCGCCAACGGCCGGTACGGGCCGTACGTGAAGAAAGGGTCGGAGTTCCGGTCGTTGCCGGACGAGGAGTCGATCTTCACGGTGACTGTCCAAGAGGCGGAGCAGCTGTTCGCTGGGCCGAAGGGCCGCCGTGGCCGGCCCGCGGCGGCCGCGCCGCTGCGGGAGCTGGGCGCTGATCCCGCAACCGGCAAGCCGCTCGTGGTCAAGGACGGCCGCTACGGTCCGTACGTGACCGACGGCGAGGTCAACGTCACCGTGCCGCGCGCCGCGGCCGTGGACCAGCTGACTCTCGATCGGGCCGCCGAGTTGATCGCCGAGAAGCGCGCCAAGGGCCCGACACCGCGCAAGCGCTCCCGCCGCTGACCCTGTCTCACCCTGCTGGAATGACCACGTACACCACCCCTGTGGGTACATCACCAGGCCTGCAAGCCTGGTGATGTACGGGCAGGCATGGTGAACGTGGTCATTACAGCAGGGTGAGACAGGGTCAGCGGCGGGAGCGCTTGCGCGGTGTCGGGCCCTTGGCGCGCTTCTCGGCGATCAACTCGGCGGCCCGATCGAGAGTCAGCTGGTCCACGGCC
>JACVRX010000108.1 GCA_014534205.1 Jiangellaceae bacterium | reverse complement strand
GCTGTCACGAGCGTGCTTAGCTACCGTCATGATGCCTCGTTCCCCCTTATGGCGAAGCGCCACGCAGCCGCCAGCGTGGCGGACGGACCCCGGGGGTCACCCTGGACGGTCGGCGATCGACTCCCGGGCTGACCAGTTCGGAATCGAACATGGCCTGGATAACGAGTGCTGTCCGGACAGTAGATCTTCAATGGAAGACTGTCAATTGGCCGATCGACGGGCTCAGGATTGCCCTGCGCTGCCGGGGGACGGGTACGGACGCGAGATCGTGCGGCCACACCGGACTCACATCAGCTCAACGCGCTCATAGATGCGTGGTCGAGCCTCAGCGATCTTTGGTCGCGAGGATCTTCACACTTGAGCAAGTTTCAGGCTGCGCGGGGAAGTCGGGCGGGGTCGATGTAGTCGTCGACGTGGTGGGTGATGGTGGCCAGCGCGGTGCGTAGCTTGGGCGGGCTTGGGGTTGGTCGGCGGCGGTGAGCCGACGAGCAGCCGGTTGTAGACCTTGGTGTAGAAGATCGCGACGCGGATGCCGTCCGGGGTGAGGACGTACCTGTTGGAGTGGGGGATGCGGCAGATGAGTCCGTTGAGGCGCAGCCGATGCCGCCCACTAGCGAGCTCACGGAACCCATCGCCGTCCCAGACCGGCTCACCCGGCAGCCGCTACATTGCGGGCGCGGAGGCATCCGAGCCTGCTCTGACAATAGGACCGCTTATCCAGATTGGGCAGGATGAACGAACTGTTCGTCGCGGAGCACGCGCGTGGACGGGGCGTGGCGGAGCAGCTGATCGAGGCATGCCGGGCTGAGTGTGTTCGCCCGGGTGCGCGTCGGCTGACGTGGCAGACGGCGCCCGACAACCATCGCGCTCAGGCCGTTGACGATCGAATCGGTGCTACCCGAGAGCGATCGACTACTGGCTGGCCTGATAGCCCGTTCCAGCCGTACTCAGCTCCCGTTCCAGCGGGGTGCGGAACCGCGGGGTGACCCGGGTCCCGTCGAGGATCGCCTGGATGCGGGCGACTTCCGAGCGCACCGCCGCACGGCCCTCGGCACCGACGTCCTCCAGGAGCCGGTACGCCACCGTGGCGTCCGGACGTTGCGCCCAGCCGCCGACGATCCGGCCGTTCCACCAGATCGTCGGGCCGATGTTGCCGGAGCGGTCGAACAGCGCCGAGGTGTGCTCGCCGAGGAACCAGCGCCGGCCGGCCCAGCCCATCGGGGTGGGATCGAGGGCGGGCAGCAGCGCCGCCCACGGCGGCATCGCGGGCGGCGTATCGAGGTCGCCGGCGAGCACCAGGCCGGTGCCGTCGGCGAGGCCGACCTCGGTCGTCGCGATCCGCGCGAGGGTCTTGGCCACCTGCCCGGCGGTCCAGCCCGTCCACCACTTCAGGTCGGCCCGCGTCGCCGGCCCGAAGCGGGCCAGATACCGGCGGGCCAACTCGACCCGGGCCTCGTCGGCCGGTACCGCGGGGATGCCACCGGGAAACCACGCCGAGGCCAGCGACCAGCGGTACTGGCTGGAAATCCACGACCCCCGGGGCCGTCCCCGGACGATCCGGCCCTCGGCGGCGAGTAGCGCCAGCACCCGCGTGGTGATGTTCTGCCGGCTCTCGTACGCCGTGCCCACGGCGTAGGGCACGACGGTGCGCAGCCGGGCCTCATCGCCGGCCAGCTCGGCGCCGGTCGCCTCGCCGCGCACCGCGAGCGCCCGCACCGTAGCCGCCTCCACCTCGGCCAGCCAGGCCGGCACATCGGCGGACACGCCCGCCTCCTGCAAGAACTGCACGGTCCGCCGCCGCTCCCGGGCGGCGATCTCGTCGGTGCACGCCGCCTGCACGACCGGCAGCAGCTCCACGGGCAGAACGAACACGGTGCGCCGCATCCCGAGGGCGCGGACCAGCACCCGGTCGTCGTAGAGTGCCCGCTCCACGGTCGCGGCGGTGCCGTCGCGCATCCGGGCGAGCGCAGCCAGGTGCACCGACGCCGGATCGGTGGCGTGCAGGGCGACGAGATCGGAGGCGACCTCCACCACGCCCTTCGCGCGGGCCGGCGCGGCCAGGTGGTGACGCACGGCGAGCCGCGCCCGCCGGCCGTCGTTGTCGATTCGCATCACCGGCATACGGTACGCACGTACTCAACTTGCAATGCTAACTTAGCGTTCTAAGCTATGACGGTGAGCCACTCGAAGAACCTTGGACTCGAGCTGCATACGCTGGTCTCCCGCCTCGAGCGGGCCGGCGACGAGATCCTGCGCGCCGAACACGACCTGTCCTACCGACGCTTCATGGTCCTGGTCATGCTCCACGGACTCGGCGAGTGCACACAGCGGGCGCTGGCCGACAGCATGGCCGTGACCGAGCCGTCGATGAGCCGGATGGTCGCCGCCCTGGCCGATACCGGGCTGCTGACCGTCGTGCCCGACCCGGGCGGCGGCAACCGCCGGCAGATCGCCCTCACCGACACCGGCCGGGCACTCGTCGAGTATGCCGGCACCGATCTGATCCAGCGGCTCACCGAGCTCGTCGACTCCAGCGGCGTGCCGTTCGACACCTACTTCGCCCACACCCGGCGCCTCAACGCCGCCCTGGAGGGCGGCAGAACCCGGCCCCGCACTCCGACCCCCGGCAGCCACGTCAGGAGTACATCATGATCGCCACGCCTGTCACACCCACCATGCACACCGTTCATTCCCCGGACGGCACCACGATCAGCTACCACAGCGTCGGCACCGGCCCGGACGTCCTGGTCATTCCCGGCGCCCTGACTGACGCCAACGACTACTCCACGCTGGCCGAGGCACTCGCCGCCCACTTCACGGTGCACAGCGTGCAACGGCGCGGACGCGCCGGCAGCGGCCCGCTGGGCGACAACTACAGCATCGACACCGAACGTGCCGATCTCGCCGCCGTGCGCGCGGCCACCGGCGCTCGATACGTCTTCGGGCACAGCTACGGCGGGCTCGTCGCCCTGGAGGCGGCCCGGCACGATCCGGGCATCACCAAGCTGGCGCTGTACGAGCCAGGAGTCAGCGTCCAAGGCCTGTTTCCGACGGGCTGGATCCCGCAGTACCGCCGTTTCCTCGCGCAGGGCCGCCCGTTCGACGCGTTCGCCATATTCGCCATCGCCACCGGGCCCGCCGCGGCGCGCCGAAGTCCCCGATGGCTCACGGCCGCGATCCTGCGCCTGGCGTTCCGCCGTGCACGGCGGGCGAAGGTCCTCGGGCTGCTCGAGGCCAACCTGCACGAACACCAGGAAGTCGGCCGGCTCGACGACAGCTACCCCAACTACCGTCAGCTGTCCGCAGACGTCCTGCTGATGGCCGGCGCCAAGAGCGGACTGCCCTACGTCGCCCCAGCCTTCGACCGGCTCACCGAGGTCCTACCGTCCGCACGGGTCCACACATTCGCAAAGCTGGACCACTTCGGACCGGAAAAAGGCCCAGCCGAGGTAACCAAGACCGTGACCGGGTTCCTGCTCGACTGAGGCAGCCACGGCACCGTGAATGGCTCTGCTCCGCGTTTGCTCAGCGACAATAGCCGAGCGCGGTCCGCGGCATGGTGCGGTCGAGCGCCTGCGATGTCGGCCGGGGCGGCTGGCATCGCCCGCTTGAATTCGTCGACACCTTGTATGGCGTGGCGTCTCGGCATCAACCCGCGACGAGAAGCCGGTGGTAGGACTGGTAAGAGGGGGCGGCGCCGACGCTGCCGTCTTGGTGTCCACCGGCGAAGGAAGCGGTCATGGATGTTCCGTGGTGGCGGAAGGCCGTCGTCTATCAGGTGTATCCACGCAGCTTCGCCGACGGAGACGAGGATGGCACCGGCGACCTTCCCGGTGTGCGATCGCGCCTGGACTACCTGGCCGAGCTCGGGATCGACGCGTTGTGGTTGTCACCGTTCTACCCGTCCCCCCTGCACGACGGCGGCTACGACGTGTCCGACTACATCGACGTCGATCCGCGCTTCGGCACCTTGGCCGACTTCGACGCACTGGTCGCGGATGCCGGCGCCCGCGGTATCAGGGTCATCGTCGACATCGTGCCCAACCACTGCTCGATCGAGCATCCCGCCTTCCAGGAGGCGCTCACGGCCGGGCCCGGCAGCGTCCAACGGGACCGGTTCATCTTCCGGGAAGGGCGCGGCGACGCACCCCCGAACAACTGGGAGTCGATGTTCGGCGGACCTGCGTGGACCCGGGTCTCCGACGGACAGTGGTACCTGCACCTGTTCGACAGCGCCCAGCCCGACTGGAACTGGCGCAACCCCTGGGTCGCGACGATGTTCGACGAGGTGCTCCGGTTTTGGCTCGACCGGGATGTCGGCGGCTTCCGCATCGATGTTGCGCACGGACTGTTCAAGGATGCCGCGCTGCCGGACCTCGATGACCCCACCCCATCAGACCGGATCTCGCCCTACTACCACCAGTCGGACCTGGCCGCGCACTACCGGAGCTGGCGGGCGATCCTCGACTCCTACCCCGGCAATCCCACCGCGGTGGGAGAGATCTGGGTCGAGGACCCAGAGGACTGGCGGCTCTATCTCGATCCCGCCGGCTTGCCGCAGCTGTTCAATTTCCTGCTGTTGCGCGCGCCGTGGAGCGCGGATGCGTTCCGGCGGGTGATCGACACCGCGTTCGCCACGCTCGGCGATTCCCCGACCTGGGTACTGGGCAACCACGATGTTGTCCGGCAGGTCACCCGGTACGGACTGATTAAGCCCGCAACGGGGGTGATGACGCAGCCCGGCACGATGGTGGGGCCGAATGCCGTCATCGACCAAGCCCTTGGCACCCGCAGAGCCCGCGCCGCCGCCCTGCTCCTACTGGCCCTGCCCGGCTCCGCCTACATCTACCAGGGTGACGAGCTGGGCCTGCCAGAGGTGCTCGACCTGCCGCTGCGCGACGACCCGGTGTTCCGCCGCAGCGTCGGCCACTTTCTCGGCCGGGACGGCTGCCGGGTGCCCATGCCGTGGTCGGGGACGACGGAGCCCTATGGCTGGCATCGGCCGTGGCTCCCACCGCCGGACAACTGGACCGACTTGACCGTGGCGGCACAGCAAGCCGACCCTACGTCGACGCTATGGCTGTACCGGGACGCGTCGCGCATCCGGCGAGCGCACGAAGCCCTAGGCGCGGGCGAGCTGCGCTGGCGGGACGCGCCGCCGGGCGGACTCGTCTTCGAGCGGGAACCGGGCTTCGTATGTGCGATCAACTTCGGTCCCGGGTCGATGCCGCTGCCCGGGTACGGGAAGGTCCTACTCGCCAGCAGCCCACTAGACGACGCCGCCTTGCCACCCGACACCGCCGTCTGGCTCCAGGCCGACTGATCGGAGCAGCCGGTGACCGCGCCCATGCGCTCCAGCCACGGTCCGCGGTTCGGACGGCAGCGCTTACCGGCTGATGGTGGTCGGCCCGCATGCCAGCCTGCTGCCGCAGGCTCGTTCAGTCCGGCTCTGCGCTGGACGACCCGCCGACCTGGTCCAGCTCTCCGCGGAGCGCGTCGGGTGCCCGCATCAGCCACGCGTCGGTCACGAGTTCGCGCAGGCGTTCGACGTCGACCTCTGCCAGGCGGAGCATCACCAGCGGCAGGCCGTCGTAGCTGGGCGTGGTGAAGAAGAGCTCGGGCTCGCCCAACAGGAGAGCCTGCTTCTCGGCCTCGTCTCCGACGAACAGCACGGCGATATCGGTCCGGATCAGGCGCGGTTTCCCCGCCCGCCGCTCGGGATACGACCAGACGAACCCCTTGTCGGCCACCCGGAAGTCGAAGCCATCACTGTCAATCTCCACGACGAGGGGCAGGGCCAACGCCAGACGTCGCACATCGTCGGCGTCAGCCACCGAGGTCACTCCTCGAGCGCGCCAAGAACATGGGCAGAGGCTACCCGCCGACAGCGGCCCTAGGAGAAGTCGTGACCACGTGGTCGCCTACTCGGCACGGCCCAGCGATGCGGTGCGCGCCAAGTTGATCGCTGAAGCGTCTGGGTT
>JACVRX010000055.1 GCA_014534205.1 Jiangellaceae bacterium | reverse complement strand
GGAGCGGAGCGAACCGCCCTGACCGAGCAGATCTCGGCGATCGCGGCCGCCGCCGTCTCGCAGGCACCCGCTGACCGGCGCGATCAGACGGCCGCCGACTGCGGCCAGCGGCTCGCCACCGAGCTAGGCCGGCGTATTGTCGCAGCGCAGCCGACCGACTTGGAAGCGCCCGGATCGGTGCTGATCGTGGTCGACACCGACACCGTGGGCGAGGTGCAGGGGTGGGTACTGCCGTCCTGCGACGCCCTCCGCGGCGACGCGCTTTCCCAGCTCACGGTGCGCTTGGACTGACGCACCACGCTGCACACACCGCCCGCCCCGGCCAAGCCGCACAGGGTCAGGCCAGAGCACTCACGACGCTGTCGCTACGCCCTGACAACTCCTCCGGGCGGAATCTTTGCGCCCTAGGATCGGTTGACCGATCAGCGACTCCGGCACGCAGAATCGGCGTGCCGGCGCAGGAAGGGAATCAGTGTCCGACGTCCGCAACGTCATCATCATCGGGTCCGGGCCGGCCGGTTACACGGCCGCCATCTACGCTGCTCGGGCCCGCCTCGCGCCGTTGGTGCTCGAGGGCTCGGTGAGTTGGGGCGGCGCGCTGATGAATACGACCGACGTCGAGAACTACCCGGGGTTCCGCGACGCGATCCTGGGACCGGCGTTGATGGACGAGATGCGCGCGCAGGCCGAGCGGTTCGGCGCCGAGATCGTCTCTGCGGACGCGGAGTACGCCGATCTCACCGGCGAAATCAAGATCGTCCGGGACGGCTCGGGGAACGAGTACCGCGCACGCTCGGTCATCCTGGCCATGGGCTCGCGGTACCGGGAGCTGGGGTTGCCCAACGAGAAGCGCCTTTCGGGTCACGGGGTGTCCTGGTGCGCGACCTGCGACGGCTTCTTCTTCCGCGACCAGGACATCGCAGTAGTGGGCGGTGGCGACTCCGCCATGGAGGAGGCCACATTCCTCACCAGGTTCGCCCGCAAGGTCTACGTGATTCACCGCCGCGACAAGCTGCGGGCCTCCAAGGTCATGCAGGAGCGTGCCTTCGCCAACGAGAAGATCGAGTTCGTATGGAACACCGAGGTCGCCGACATCCTGGGCGAGGACAAGGTCACCAGCCTGGTGCTGAGCGACACCCGCACCGGCGGCGAGGAGCGGTTGCTCGACGTCTCGGGTCTGTTCGTGGCGATCGGCCACGATCCTCGTTCCGAGCTCGTGGCCGGGCAAGTCTTGCGAGACGAGCACGGCTACGTCCTGGTGGACCACCCGTCCACACGAACCAACCTCGCCGGGGTCTTCGCGGCCGGCGACCTGGTCGACCATGTCTACCGCCAGGCCGTCACCGCAGCCGGCACCGGCTGCGCGGCTGCGCTGGACGCCGAGCGGTACATCGCTGCGCTCGACGACGCCGCGGGCGCCGCCGAACCCGCCGCCTTCATGGCGGCCGCCGAACGTTGATCACCCACTCCGGAGGGGATTCGTCGTGGCCGCAATCAAGCACGTAACGGACTCTGATTTCACCGAAACGGTGCTGCAGAACGACAAGCCGGTGCTGGTCGACTTCTGGGCGGAGTGGTGCGGGCCGTGCCGGATGATCAACCCGGTGCTGGAGGAGATCGCGGCCACGCAGAACAAGCTGGAGATCGTCAAGCTCAACGTCGACGAGAACCCGCAGACCACCGCTGCGTACCGGATCACTTCGATCCCGGCGCTCAGCGTCTTCGCTGACGGCAAGGTGGTCAAGCAGATCATCGGCGCCAAGCCCAAGGCCGCACTGCTGCGCGACCTCGCCGAGTACACCGCCTGACGCGTCCGCGCCGGTGGTTGTGGGGCCATCGAGCCGTTCTGGAATGACCACGTACACCGCCCTTGCCTGGCGATGGCAAAACCGTCGCCTCGTCACGGCGACCGCAGACTCGGTGCACTTAGCATTCTGGTTACCGTGCCGCCGAGGGGTCGACGCGAAGGGATGGCGGGCGCCGATGACGTTGGGCTACCGGCTGGGCGACGCGGGGCCGGCCGTCGCCGAGATCCGCGCCAAGCTGGCACGACTCGGCCTGCTGAGCGACAGCGGCTCCGACCGCTTCGACGAGGAGCTCGACCGGGCGGTCCGCCAGTTCCAGCAGGAGCGGGGAATGTCCGCCGACGGTGTGGTCGGGCCGGCGACCTACCGGGTGCTCGACGAGGCGCGATGGCGGCTGGGTGACCGGCTGCTGTCCTACGTCGTCGCCAATCCCCAAGTGGGCGACGACGTGCTGGCGCTGCAGCAGCGGCTGACCGAGTTGGGATTCGAGGTCGGTCTGGTCGACGGTGTGTTCGGACCGCGCACCGGTGAAGCACTACGCGAGTTCCAGCGAAACGTCGGGCTTCCGGCCGACGGAACCTGCGGTCCTGGCACGTTCAAGGCGCTGGCCCGGCTGACGCCGATCGTTACCGGCGGCCGGCCGGACAACCTGCGGGCTGTGGAAGCGTTGCGGCAGGCGGGCAAGAG
Organism: Jiangellaceae bacterium; assembly: GCA_014534205.1. Taxonomy (GTDB): domain Bacteria; phylum Actinomycetota; class Actinomycetes; order Jiangellales; family Jiangellaceae; genus JACVRX01. The sequence continues at coordinate 9,642 of JACVRX010000055.1, read as the reverse complement.
GCTTCCCGGCAAGATCGTGGTCATCGACCCCGGCCACGGCGGCCAGGACCGGGGAAACGTCGGACATGGCCTGGAAGAGGCGGCCCTCGTCGAGGACCTGGCGGCGCGGGTGGAGGGACGGCTGGCCGCCACCGGCGTGCACACCTACCTCACCCGAGGCGTCACGACTGCGGAGCTCGACGAGTACAGCAGGGCACAGTTCGCCAACGACGCTGGCGCCAACCTGGTCATCTCCGTCCATGTCGATGCTCACCCCAACCCGGCCGCATCTGGAGTGGCCACGTACTTCTACGGCAGCGACCGGCTGGACCGGCCGGGCATCAACAGCGCGATCGGTGAGATGTTGGCCGGGCTCATCCAGCGGGAAGTCGTCGTGCGAACCGGGTTGACCGACTGCCGTACCCATGCCAAGACCTGGGAGTTGCTGCGACACACCAGGATGCCGGCGGTCCGGGTGGAGCTCGGCTATCTGACCAACCACGACGACGCCGCACGACTTGCCCATCCAGGCTTCCGCGACGTGGTTGCCGAGGCCATCGTGGTAGCCGTGCAGCGGGTGTACCTGCCCTCGCACGAGGACGCACAAACCGGCCGGCTCCGACTGCACGACCTCACCGGGAACTGATCTCGCCGTCGGAGCGGGCGGATTGCCATGCCGCGGGGGCGTTCGCCCGGACGGTAGACGTGGCCCCGGACGGTAGGCATGGCCCCGGACGGTAGGCATGGCCCGGACGGTAGGCATGGCCTCGGACGGTAGGCATGGCACGGTCGGGAGGTCACTCGGGCACGCCGTGGACCAGCGATTGTCCGCCGTCACATTCGGCAATATGGGTGATTTGCCGTAACCGTGCCGGTCCTGCATCCGCCACGCAACTGGATTGCTCAGCGCGGCCGCTTGCTGAAACGGAAAATGTTGCGGCGGAAAGAAGGCCTGGATCTCGCCGTCCCGTAGGAAGAGCACAGTTGCGGATTTGCTGGCGGGCTTCCGGCAGGTTCAGCACCGGTTTGTCCTATATGCACCGTCGGCGATGGTTCCCTGTGCCACGACGTTCCCACCAGGCCCGGTGAACGGCGGTGCGGCACTGCTGATCGCGGCGTACCTGCAGCCGGAGTGCCGCGACTGGTGTCGGCCGCGTGCCGTCCAGGGCGCTGCCGGCGAGTTGCTCCACCGCGGAACCCGCGCGATCCAGGCTTTCGGTGCCGCGCAGTGGGAGAAGCCGGCCTGTGCTGCGCGCAGTTTCAGGAGTTCGTCGCGTTCGAGGTGATGCGGCCGCACCAGTGACCGCAGCTGCGGCTCGACGTGCGTTCGGCGGACACCTGGCAAGAGCACGCCGAGGGCCGACGTCGAGCGCTTGTCGGCTCGATCGTGCAGGAACCCGCTCTTCGGCCGGTGTGATCGCCTGCATACGCGGTGCGCTCATCTCGCTGATCGCTGCCGCTTCCTCGCTGCACGATGCGGGCGCTTGATACGTCACTGCCCGGTGGACCTTCCACCGCAGCGCGCCATCGCGCTGCGGCAAGTGCCACCCCAACCCGCCCCCGCGCCTTCTCCCCGCAGGCGCCGATTAGCCGGAGCGATCCACTGCGTGGCGGCCGACTGCAGCCTCGTCCTCAGGCGTGTTGGCAAGGACGCCGACGATTCGCTCTAGGTCCTCGATGCTGGCAAACTCGATGGTCACCTTGCCTTTACGCCGGCCGAGCTCGACTTTGACGCGGGTGTCCAGCCGCTCGGAGAGCCTCGCCGCGATGTCGGCGAGGCGCGGCGCGACGGGTTTGGGGTTGGGCCGGGAGCGGGAACGCGGTGGCTTCTCCCCCCCGAGGGCGACGATCTCCTCCACCGAGCGCACGCTGAGCCCTTCGGCAACTATCCGGGCGGCCAGCCGCTCCTGCGATGCGGCATCGGGCAGGCCGAGCAGGGCTCGTGCGTGGCCGGCGGACAGCACGCCAGCCGCCAGCCGCCGCTGGACTGCAGGCGGCAGCTTCAGCAGCCGCAGCGTGTTCGTGATCTGGGGCCGGGAGCGCCGGATCCGCGCGGCGAGCTCCTCCTGTGTGCAGCCGAACTCGTCGAGCAGCTGCTGATACGCGGCTGCCTCTTCCAGCGGGTTCAGGTCGGTGCGGTGCAAGTTCTCCAGCAGCGCGTCCCGGAGCATGACGTCGTCCGATGTGTCGCGCACGATGACGGGGATGGTGGTGAGTTCCGCCTGCCGGGCGGCCCGCCAGCGCCGCTCGCCCATGACCAGCTGGTACTGCTCATGGCCAACAGCTCGGACGACGGCCGGTTGCAGCAGGCCGACCTCGCGGATCGACTCGGCCAGTTCGGTTAACGCGTCCTCGTCGAAGACCTCGCGCGGCTGCCGCGGGTTCGGCACGATGCTGTCGACCGGCACGACGACGAGCCGGGCACCGGTCACGGGTAACAGGCCTGCGCCTGACCCGTTTCGCTCGTCGACCGCCTCCGTTTCACGTGAAACATCGGTCGGCTCCGGGAAGAAGACGTCGACTGGTGTGCGCCGTTCCCCATCGCGCTCGCGGACCGGGGTGGTCGGTATCAACGCCCCCAGCCCGCGGCCCAAGCCACGCCGGCGTTCGCTCACGCTACGTTGCCCTCCTCCCCACGGTCCTCCACCAGTGGGCGACCGTGTTCCGCGATCTCCCGAGCTGCCTCGAGGTACGACAGCGCGCCGCTCGATCCAGGGTCGTATGTCATCACCGTCTGCCCATAACTCGGCGCCTCACTGATACGCACCGACCGCGGAATGATCGTGCGCAATACCGCGTCTCCGAAGTGCCGGCGTACCTCGTCGGCTACTTGCGCTGCCAGCCGGGTGCGTGCGTCGTACATGGTGAGCACGATGGTGGATACCGCCAGTGACGGGTTCAGGTGCGCACGGATCAAGTCGATGTTCTTCAGCAGCTGGCTGACGCCCTCCAAGGCGTAGTACTCGCATTGGATCGGGATCAACACCTCGTCCGCGCCGACCAACCCGTTGACCGTGAGCAGGCCCAGTGACGGCGGGCAGTCGATCAAGACGTAGTCCGGCCGGTCCGCTGGCCCAATCTCGGTGAAATACGTTGCCACGGCACGACGCAACCGCGACTCCCGGGCGACCACGGAAACGAGTTCGATCTCGGCACCGGCAAGGTCGATGGTCGCAGGCGCGCAGCAGAGCCAGTCGAATCCGTCGGCTCGGGCGATGACGTCGCCCATCGGTACGCCGTCGACGAGCACGTCGTACATGCTCGGCGTTTCCGCCCGGTGGTCCACGGCGAGAGCGGTGGATGCGTTCGCCTGCGGATCCAGGTCGATCACCAGCACGCGCAGGCCGCGCGACGCCATCGCCGCTGCGACGTTCACAGCGGTCGTCGTCTTGCCGACACCGCCCTTCTGGTTCGCGACCACCATCACCCGTGTCTCCGGCGGGGCTGGCAGCGGGGCGCGCCGATAGTCCGCGGCCCGCAACGCTGCGGCGGCCTCCTGGGCGATGGGCAGATCGGCTCCCGACAACGGCGGTGCGCTGCGCCCCGTGTTGAGCAGCGCGGAGGCCTGCCCGAATATCGCTGGGCCGTCTCCGGCCGGTTCTCCAGTCGGCGCGGCTGCCGGTGGCACCGGGGTGTTGCCAGGCGGTCTGAACTGTTCTGCCGAATGGACAGCAAGCTCGGCGTTCGCGGCAGGCGGCGGCGGCTCGAAAGCCTGTGCTGACTGCAGCTGCGCGCTCTCGGCCCACCCGGTTGGCGGGTTGTCCGTTGGTGCCGACTCCGCCGGTGCCGGGTCGGCACGTGGGTCATCGCCGCCACCGCCGGCCGGCGCACGTTCGGACGTCGGCGGGTGGTCCGCTGGTGCCGACTCCGCCAGCGCCGGGTCCGCACGTGGGTCAGCGCCGCCGTTCCCGGCCGATGCTCGCCTGGACGCCGGCGAAGCTGCGTCGCCAGAGCGTCCACTGAAATCGCTCCCGGCGGACCCAGCTGGCGCGTCGTCCGGCCAGCCGAGATTCGTCGCTGCGGCAGCGGGTTGCTGCACCGTACTCGCGAGCTGCCCGGTGTCCGGCCAGCCCAGGCCCGTAACTACGGAGATCGCCGCCATCGACTGCCTTTCGTTCGCCGTCCGGATACAGCCTCGCTCACTGAAGCGCCCACTTCGATGACCGCCACACGGGTAGGTGGGTCGACGATGCCGTGGCCGAACTCCTCGACGCTGCAGGAAACCGCGCCCATTGTGCGCACCTGGGCTTCGGTGCGGCGCAGTTCATCCACAGCGCGCTGTCCCTTGAGGGCCAGCAATCGCCCACCCGTGGCCAGCAGTGGCAGCGCCCACGTCGCCAATCGGTCCAGTGGCGCCACCGCGCGCGCCGTCACGGCGGGCACCCGCAGCTCGCCCGCCAGTTCCTCGGCCCGGGCTCGGCGAACGGTCGCGTTGGCTAGTCCCAGCTCGGCTACCACCTCGGTGAGAAAGCCGGCCCGCCGCTGCATCGGTTCGACCAGGATCACCTGCAGGTCAGGACGGACGATCGCCAGCACGACGCCAGGCAGGCCGGCCCCGGATCCGATGTCGACCACCCGGCATCGCTCAGGCAGGGCCGGATGAATTACGGCGCAGTTGAGGATGTGGCGCTGCCACAGTTGCGGTGCCTCGCGCGGACCGAGCAGGCCACGCTGCGTACCGGGACCGGCGAGCATCGCCGCGTATTCGACGGCGAGCGGCAGCCGAGCAGCGAACACGTCGCTCGCCTGCGCCGGCGGCTGTGCAGGTCGCTGCTCAGCGTCGCCCACGTGCCGACTCCGGTCTCAGGTCTCGAGCCGACCGGCCGCTGCGCTGGCGGTAAGCACGCCGTTTCACGTGAAACGGTCAGGTGGGAAGCACTACAACGTACCGGTCCGGCTCCTCGCCTTCGGACTCGCTGCGCAGGCCAGCGGCGGCCACGGCGTCGTGCACGACCTTGCGCTCGAAAGGTGTCATCGGGCTCATCCGCACCGGGCTGCCGTCAGCGATCACACGATCGGCCACTTGGTGCGCCAGATCCGTCAGCTCGGCGCGTTTTCGAGCCCGGAAGCCGCTGATGTCGAGCATCAACCGGCTGCGTTCGCCGGTCTCGCGCAGGACGGCCAACCGAGTCAGCTCCTGCAGTGCGTCGAGCACCCCGCCGTTCTCACCGACCAGCTCGTCGAGGTCCGCGCCCACGATCGACACGACGGCGCGATCGCCTTCCACGTCCAGGTCGATGTCACCGTCGAAGTCGACGATGTCCAGCAAGGCCTCCAGGTAGTCGGCGGCAACGTCGCCTTCGCGCTCGAGGGCGCGAATCCGATCCAACTCTGCTGTCGAACCCGCAGATGGAACGTCGGTCACGTTGAACTCCTCGTACAACCGCGGCGTCATCTCTTCCGCTTCTTCGGCCCGGTGTTCTTCCGTTGCGCCCGGGTATTGCGTTTCGGTTGCTGGCGCACCGTCTTCGCCGGCGTCGCCGGCGTCGCCGGTGCCGGATCGGCCTCGGCGACAGTGCTCGCAGCCACCGCGTCGCCACGTTTGCGAGCTTTAGCTTCCAAGCGCCGCCGGTGCGCCTCCTCGGCCGGTGTCCCGGGCGCCGGCATCCGACGGATGACGTAGAACTGCTGGCTCATCGTCCACAGGTTGGAAACCAGCCAGTACAGGACCACACCAAGCGGGAAGTACGCGCCGGAGACGGCGAACACCAGCGGCAGGACGTACAGCAGGATCTTCTGCTGCTGCGCGAACGGCCCCTCCAGGGCCTCCTTCGGCATGTTCTTGCGCATGATCTGGCGCTGGGTGAGGAAGGTGGTCAGCGTCATCAGCACGACCATGACGACCGCGATGATCTTGGTCTGTAGATCGTCGCTTTCCAGGAACGTCGCCGACAGCGGCGAACCGAAGATCGTCGCGTTCTCGGCCTGCTCGAACAGTCCCGGCTGGCTCGCGAAGGCGCCGCGCGGACGGCCCTTCGCCACCCCGTCCAGCACCCGGAACAGCGCGAACAGGAACGGCGCCTGCAGCAGAATGGGTAGGCACGAGGCGAACGGGTTGGTGCCGGTCTCCTTGTAGAGCTTCAGCGTCTCCTGCTGCAGACGCTCTCGGTCCCCTTTGTACTTTTTCTGAATTTCGCGTACCTGCGGCTGCAGCATCTGCATGTTCCGCTGCGACTTGATCTGCCGCACGAAGAGCGGGATGAGCAAAATCCGGATGACGATCACCAGCCCGATGATCGCCAGCGCCCAGGTGACACCGTCGTGGCTGATGCCGACCAGATTGTGAAAGACCCAGTGCCAGCCGATCATGATCCAGCTGACCAGGTAGTACAGCGGGGAGAGAACGGTGTCCACGGGCGGTCAGGCTCCTCCGGCGGTCAGCACGGTGGACCGCCGGGACGCCTCTGTTGGCACGTCCCCAGCTGACGACTCCGCGGCGCTGGAACCGTCCATCCCCGGGACCAGGCCCCACCACCGGTAGGACCCACGCGGCGGCACCAGGTCCACCCCGCCCGGCGTCCACGGATGGCAGCGAGCCAGCCGGCGGATCGCGAGCCACGAGCCGCGCAGTGCCCCGTGCGTTTGCACCGCCCCGAGGGCGTACGCGGAGCACGAGGGGTAATACCGGCAGACCTGTCCGTACAGCGGGCTGATGAACATCCGGTACGCCTTGAGCAGTACGACGAGCAGCCTCGTCATGGCACCGCTCCGACCGTCGGTCGGGAGCCCGGTTGCCGCGTCCGCCGCCAGGCGGCAACCGCGGCGTCCAGCGCGTCGTCCAGCTCCCGCGCCAGCGCTGTCGATGTCGCGGTCGCCGCCGCCGGCCCGGCCCGTACGACGACCCGCGAACCGCCCGGCAGCCGATTGAGACGGTCGCGCAGCAGATGCCGCAGCCGGCGGCGCACGGCGTTGCGGACCACAGCGGTGCCGACCGCGCGGCCCACGACGAACCCGGCGCGGACCGGTTCGTTCGCGGCGGCCGTATGGGGCGCCAGGAAATGGATGACCAGCAGACCCCGACTCACCCGGATTCCACGGCGGACGGTGCTCCGGTGGTCCAAGCTGCGGCGCAGTCGGTTTTGGGGAGGCAGCACGGGCTCTCCTCCCGGTCCCTGTGACGGGCGGCGCACGCTGGTGTCAGGCGGACAGGCGCGCACGGCCCTTGCGACGGCGAGCACTGATGATCGCCCTGCCAGCGCGGGTCCGCATCCGCAGCCGAAAGCCATGAGTGCGGGCCCGCCGGCGGTTGTTCGGCTGAAACGTGCGCTTCACGTGCGGGCTCCGTCTTCGGGCGTCGAGCAATGGATACACCGACGACGCCCAGGTGCGCGGACGACCGCACTCGTGTGCTCTGGAGCCCTCGTCGGACGTTCTCACGGTACGTGCCGCGACGGCACCCGGTCAAACCGGGCATCCCAGCACTGTGCCGATCTCCGGCCACAGCGATCGACCACACCGAGCGCCAGCGGCCGGTATCACATGCCGGTGACGAGCGATCGTGCACGACACGCCGAGAGCGGTTCGCAAGCTGTGGACATCGGTTGATGAGACTCCGTGGACTTGTTAGCGTCGCGGGTTCGCGCGCACGTCGACAACCATGGCACCAGATCTATGCGAGGTCGGGGGGACGGTCACGTTCATGCAGGTCAAGTGGATCACAGCCGCTGCCGGCTGTGGTTGCACCACCCTCCACACGCTGTGGACGACGATGTGGACGTGACGCCTCTGGTCGTCGGCGGCGACCCGGCTGACGAACAGGACCGACAACAGGAGACCACTGTGACCGACGAGCCGGGTGGCGAATTCGCAGCTGCGTGGGGCGCGGCACTGGCCACGATCGACCACACCGATATCGGTCCACAGCAGCGCGCGTTTCTCTCCCAGGCCCGGCCGCTGACGTTGTACGAGGACACCGCAGTCGTCGCCGTGCCGAGCGACTTCGCGCGCGTCCAGCTCGAGCAGCGACTCCGTCCGATGCTGGTCGATGCGCTCGCTCGCATCCTGGGCCGACCGATAGGCCTGGCCGTCAGCGTCGCGCCGAATGCGGACGACGCCGGGGGCGCCCCGTCCCCACTGACCTCACTCGCTGCGGAGATCGGCCCGCTCGTAGGCGACGTCGAAGCCACGCAGCCGGCCCATCCGTTCCCGGAAGCCTTGCGCCGTCCCGAGTCGGAGCACCCACGGCTGAACCAGCGCTACACGTTCGAGACGTTCGTCATCGGGTCCAGCAACCGGTTCGCTCACGCAGCGGCGGTGGCCGCCGCCGAGGCGCCGGGCAAGGCCTACAACCCGTTGCTGATCTATGGTGAGTCGGGGCTCGGAAAGACCCATCTGCTGCATGCGATCGGCCACTACGTCCGGCTGATCTACCCGGGCACCCGCGTACGCTACGTCAGCTCCGAAGAATTCACCAACGACTTCATCAACTCCATCCGCGACGACAAGGCGTCGGCATTCCAGCGGCGCTACCGCGAGGTCGACGTCCTGCTCATCGACGACATCCAGTTCCTCGAGGGCAAGATCCAGACCCAAGAGGAGTTCTTCCACACCTTCAACACGCTGCACAACGCGACGAAGCAGATCGTCATCACCTCCGACCGGCCGCCGAAGAAGTTGTCCGCGCTGGAAGACCGGCTGCGCAACCGGTTCGAGTGGGGTCTGATCTGCGACGTCCAACCGCCTGACCTGGAGACACGGATTGCGATCCTGTCCAAGAAGGCCGACCAGGACCACCTCAACGTCCCGCCCGACGTCCTCGAGTACATCGCCAGCCTGATCGCCACCAACATCCGCGAACTCGAGGGTGCGCTGATCCGGGTGACGGCGTTCGCCAGCCTGAACCGCCAGCCGGTCGACCTGACGTTGGCGGAGGTGGTGCTCAAGGACCTGGTGCCCACCGACGCCAGCCCGGAGATCACCTACCCGTTGATCATGGCGCAGACGGCCAACTACTACGGGCTCACCATCGAGGACCTGCAGGGTGCCAGCCGAAGCCGCGTCCTGGTCACCGCCCGGCAGATCGCGATGTACTTGTGCCGGGAACTCACCGATCTCTCGTTGCCGAAGATCGGCGAGAAGTTCGGGAATCGCGACCACACCACGGTGATGCACGCCGAACGCAAGATCCGCCAGCTGATGGCGGAGCGGCGCAGCGTCTACAACCAGGTGACCGAACTGACCAACCGCATCCGCCAGCAGGCCAGGCAGTCGTGATCCACTTCACACAGCCTGTGGACAAGTCTGTGGATCAGCTGCGACGGAGCGGGGGACTTCCCGGGGACGGCTGGGGGACGTCGCGGTGCCGACAGTGGACGGACCCACCGTGGTGCGGCTGAACCGTGTGCCCACGCACTGCGCGCGCACCCCAAGTGACCCGATCCGACCTCGGTAGATGGCGGCTGTCCACAACGTCCCCCAGTGTGATGACGACGACGAGAACACCCAATAGTTTGATTCTTGATTCACGTCAGGACACTGGCCTGCTGTGGACACCGCGCTGGCACACCAGGTGTCACCGCTGCGTGGGAGGATGGTCCTTGCCCCTTCAGCACGCCCGGCACGAGAGGTCGATGAGTCGTGAAGTTCCGCGTTGAGCGCGACGTGCTGGCGGACGCGGTGGCGTGGACAGCACGCACGCTGCCTGCCCGCCCGACGGTCCCGGTG